>CAYLJT010000286.1:0-9767 GCA_964383995.1 uncultured Polyangiaceae bacterium | reverse complement strand
GGCCTCGGGCAGCTTGACCCCCGGGGGCGGCGCGGGCCCGGCGCGGCTGCCCAACATCGCTCGCCCCGCCTCCTCGACGTCCCGCGCCGACGCTCCCAACGCCGCTCGCGTCAGCTCGATGCGCAGAGCCGCGGTGAGCTCGCCGGACAGCTCGGAGCCGAGCCGGCTCGACAACACCGAGAGACCGACGGTGGCGAGCGTGGCGGCGAACGTGAGCAAAATGACGGCGTACGCGGGCAGCGAAGTGAGCGCGAGAAAGAGCCCGCCGAGGGTGCCGGGAGCGGGCGGCGTAGCGCGGTTCATCATGGCCCCGAGGGCCGCGCCCAGGATGGCCGGCAGCGCTCCCGACGCCGCGCCCGCGAGGGTCGCCGCGCCCACCACGAACAGCGCGCTGAGCGGCAAAGAGCCTCGAAACGAGCCACGCGCGCGCCGCACGATGGACCACAGGGTCTTCATTCGAGCCCCAGGCTATCGCAACCACGTTGCCCGCCGCCGTGGGATGATCGAACCTACGCTCCGTGAGCTTCTTGCGACCGACGATCTTCGCCCTGTGGGCCCTCGCCTGGGGGGCGGGCTGCGGTCGCCAAGAGGCCCTGGTATTGGAAGGTCCGAAGAAGGTCGGTCCCGAGGGCTGGTCGGAGGCCGACGTGCCCCGCGTGGTTCTACCGACGAACGGTCCGCGCGCGCCGACCTCCGCCGAGATCGAGCCCGGCGCCTTGACCGAGATCCTCGCCGTGTTTGACCGAGACACGCCGCTGCACAGGCCGCCTTTTGCCGCCTCTTCGGCCCGCCCGAAGGTACCGAAGATCGGCACGGGGCCCATCGTGATGGAGCCCGGTGTCTCCTCGCCTGCGATGGAAAAGGCCCTGCGCGCGGGGCTTTATTGGACGCTCGTCAACCGCTGTCGGGCCGACGACGGCGCGCTCTTGCCGCCCGACGCCATCGACCTGACGTTCACGATCGAGGCTGCGGGGACCATCGCACGGCCGTCCATCGTCGCGAAGGCTCGCGACAAGAAGCACGACGCCGCCGCCGAGTGCGTGCGTCGCGAGGTGGCCGCCGCGGATTTTCGCGGTCCGCCGCCCGAAAACGGCATGGCGACGCGCCTCTCGACGACCGTGCCGAGCGTCGATTGACCTCGCGTATTCCCACGCTAGGCGCGGCCTGCTAGGGTCTCGGCATGCGCCTATTCTCCGCAATTCCGTCGATGCTTGCCGTAGTCGCTTGCGTGGGCCTCGTCGGATGCACCGACGACGAAGAGCCCGAGAACACCCTCCCTTCGGGCTGCGACGCCTTCGTCGTGACCTCGGACGACGATCAAACGGCGCTCCAAACGGCGTTGATCGAGGCCGCGCCCGGCTCCACGGTGTGCCTCGGTACGGGGACCTTTCACCTCAACACCGAGCTGTCCATCGACGTCGAGGGCCTGACCCTGACAGGCTTCGCGCCGGGCGTCTCGATCCTCGATTTTTCAGCCCAGGACACCGGGTCGAACGGCATCTCGATCCGCTCGGACAACGTGACCATCGCGAACCTCGATGTGATCGAGACGGCGGGCGACGGCGTGCGCGCGGATAGCGTGCGAAACGTGTTCTTCAGCCGCGTATCCGTCATCTGGTCCACCCCCTCGTCCCTCGGCAACGGCGCCTATGGCCTCTATCCGGTCAACTCGCTCGGCGTCACCATCGATGGCTGTACGGTGACAGGGGCGCGCGACGCGGGCATCTATGTGGGTCAGTCGTCGAACATCATTGTTCGCAACAGCGAGGCCTACGGCAACGTGGCCGGCATCGAGATCGAGAACTCGACCGACGCCGAGGTCTACGGCAATTACGCGCATGACAACACGGGTGGCATCTTGATTTTCAACCTGCCCGAGCTCCCCGTCAAAGACGGTAAGCGCGCCAACATTCACGACAACATCGTCGAGTACAACAACACGCCGAACTTCGCCGACAAGAGCGCCGTGGTGTCCAAAGTGCCGACGGGCCTCGGCATCATGATTTTGGCCTCCGACGACAACGAGGTCCACATGAACGAGGTGCGCGGCAACGACGCCATCGGCGTCCTGGTGGTCAATTACACCAACGTGCTTTTTGGGCCCTTTACCGACGCGGAGTACGACATCTTCCCGCAGGGCAATTTCATCCACGATAACCTGTTCGAGGGCAACGGTCAGAACCCGCCGGGCCTCGTTTCTGCGGCGATTTCGGCCGCCCCCGTGCCCGACATCGCGTGGGATGGCTGCACCGATCCGATGGCCGCCGACGACGGCCGCCTCGTGAACTGCCTCTCCAACAACACGAGCGCCGACACCGAGGACGGCGTGGCTACCTACATCAACTTCGACCTTTGCGGCCAAGCCGGAGAGAAGTCGACGGACGCCGGCCCGGTAACCTGCACCTACGACTCTCTGCCGACCGCCGATGGTGAGTAAGGCGCGTCGTTGTCTGCCCCTCGTCGTCCTGCTCGCGGCCGCGGCCCTCGGCTGCGGCGGTGACGACGAGAGCGCACCGCCGACCGACGGCGTGCCCGAAAAGCTGTCTGCATGGGGCTTCTTCGAGGCTGACGGCGATCCCAAGCCGAACCTCATCCTGTACGATGTGGCCGCCGCGCTGTGGGCGGACAACGCCACAAAAGAGCGCTACTTCGTGCTGCCCGAGGGCATGCAGGTGACGTTCGACGCGGGCGAAGGCTGGGAGTTTCCGGTGGGCTCCATCGTCGTCAAACGCTTCGCCTTTCCGAACGACCTCCGCGATCCGGGCGGCTCCGCGCGGGAGCTCGAAACAAGGCTCTTGATCCGCGAAGAAGAGGGTTGGTCGGCCCACACCTATGTCCGAGACGACGCGCTAGGCGACAGCGTGTTGACCATCGCGGGCAAGCGTGTCGAGGTCGACTACATCGACGTGGATGGCACCTCGAAGACCGAGAACTACCTTGTTCCCAACAACAACCAATGTGGCAACTGCCACGAACGCGACGACAAACTGACCACCTTGGGGCCCTTTACGCACCAGCTCAATCGCTCCATCCAGGTGGACGGCGTCGAGCGCGATCAGCTCGAATATTTGTCCGAACGCGGCCTGTTCTCGTCGAGCCTGCCGGCGTCCGACACCCTACCTGCGTTCCCCGACCCCTTTGGCGACGGCCCCCTCGAAGACCGCGCGCGGGCCTACCTGCATGCCAATTGCTCCCACTGCCATCGACCCGGCGGCGGTGGCGGGCCGAGCGGCCTCGTGCTGCTCGCCTGGGAGACCGAGCCCGTCAAATATGGCATCTGCAAAGGGCCGGTGGCGGCGGGCCCCGGGGCCGGCGGCAGGCCGAAAGACATCGTCCCCGGCAAGCCCGAAGAGAGCATCATCCCCTACCGCATGAGCTCCGTCGATCCCGAGATCAAGATGCCCGAGCTTCCCAATCGCATCTCCGACAGCCGCGGCGTCGACCTGATCGAAGCCTGGATCGCCGGCATGACGCCCGTCGGCTGCGGGAACTGACCCTCAGCTCGGCGACGCCGTCTTTGGTACGAAATACGTGAGCACCACGCCGGGCAGGGCGGCTGCGAACGCGATGCTGAAGAAGGTCGTGAAGCCGACGGCCTCGGCGAGGTAGCCGGAGATGGTGCCCGCCAGGGTCGCGGCGACCGACATCAGGGCGCTCGCCACCGCGAAGCGCGCGACCTTGTTGTTCCCCGCGGAGCGTTGCATCAAGAACACGGCGAACGCCGAGGTCCCGATGCCGGCGACGAACTGCTCGAGGAGCAAGGCGCCGACGACGTAGGGCTGCGACGGCGTGGCCCACGCGAGCCAGGTGTAGAGCAGGATCGCGGCCGCTTGCATCGAGGCAATGGGCGTGAGCGTACGCGCGAGCGTGTAGCGCGCGATGATTGCACCTCCAACGATCGAGCCGCCGATCGACGCGAAGGTGCCGAGGGTGCCCGAATAGAAGCCGCGCGCCGCGGTATCCATGCCGAGGCTCTTCAGGAGCGGTGACGACATCGCGAACATCAGCGCGTCGCCCGCGCGGAAAACCAGGATGAACGCGAGGGTCGCGGCGATCTTGGGCTGGGCGAAGAACGACAGCAGGGTGCGGAAGAAGATGCCTGGATCGAGCTTCTTGGCGCTCTCTTCCCGACGTTCGCTGCGCGGGAGGACGGCCGCGTGAAGGCCGAGCAAAAGGAGCATCGCGAGGGCCCCCGCGCCGAAGCCGTAGAGCCACGACGTGAGCCCCGCGAGGGTGACCATCCCGCCCTTGCCGGCGAGCATCGCGAGGCGGTAGGCGCCGACGCGAACGCCCGAGAACCCAGCCTGATTTTTGTCATCGAGGCAGCGCAGATAGAAGCCGTCGATGGCGATGTCATGGGTGGCGGCCAGAAACGAGATGGGGACGAGCAGCAGCGCGACGGTGCCTACGTCGCCCTTCGAAGCGGGGACCGCCGCGAGGGCGACCGCGAGCGCGAGGGCCGCCTCCGTCGCGAGCACCCAACGGCGCGTGGTGCCCACGCGCTCCACGAAGGGGCTCCAGGCGAACTTGAAGTTCCACGCCAGGTGGTAGAGCGACGTCAGCCCGATCGCCTCCAGATTGGCCCCCATGGCCGTGAAGTACTCCTGCGTCGCGACCTGATGAACGATCGAATAGGGCAGCCCCTCGGCGAAATACGTCGAGAGCACCCAGGGCGCCACCGCCAGCACGCTCGCCGCCGTGACCTTTTCCACCGTCCGGGATGCGTCGCTGCGAGCTACGTTCGACACGCGTTTGCCCGTACACCAGGGGCCGCCTCCGGGCCCAATTGCGTGGGGCTCCTCTGGGGCCACCGATTGCTCGCGCAAAAATGGCCGTCCCCGCGCGAGGTGTGATACCCGATTGAAGCAAATGCGCAGGCGAACAGTGGGCTGCGATTCGAGGTTAGAGGCTCCGCGTGAATGAGTACACCCGTCGTGAAGAGGTGCGCTGGACGCTCGTCGCTGCGGCGCTTCTCGTCATTTGTACGGGCGCCGCCATCGTTCGTTTGATGACGGTGCAGGGCGACTTGGTCGCCGATCCGGCCGCGAAGACCGCCGCAAAAGAAGCCGAAACGGCGTTGAGCCAGGCGCAGACCTGCGCGCGCGCCGCCGACAAGCTCAACGAGGAGATCGACGTCTTCAAGGCCTCCGCGAAGACCGCGCGCGTGCAGATGGACGCCGACGCGGGGGCGCCGAAGAGGCCCCGTCCGGGCGACACCTCGAAGGAGCCGGACGTGGAGCTCGCGTGGGCGTCGGCGCAGCCGTCGTACCAACAAGCGAAGGCGCTCGCGCCGTGCCGCGCCGCGACGGAGCAGGCCGCGGGTGGGCCGCGCGCCGATGCCACGCCCGCGTGGACCGCCGTCGAAAAAGCCGCGCAGCTCGCGCCCCCCGCCGACGGCGACAAAGCCGCCCAAGTCGACGCGACGCGCAAGCTGCTCGGTCTGCTCGGTGAGGCGCCCGTGGCGAAGGTCGCGGTGATGACCAAAGACGCCGTGACCGCCCGCAAGAAGGCCCACGAAGATGCCGCAAAACAAGCCGAAACGGCGAAGATCCGCGAGCCCTTGCCGCCTGGCCTCTTGCCGCGCGAAATCGCGATCCTGATCGGCGTCGGCCTGTCCCTCGCGGCCCTCTTGGTGTCGTTCTTGAGCGTGCGCGTGGCGTCGATGCGGCGCATGGGCGCGCTGGTTCCGCTGCGCCGCGCGGCCCGTCCGGGCCTTCAAGCGGCGGCGATCATGAAGCTCGCGGCGCAGCACAACGGCGGTGAGCCAGGCCTCGTGATCGGCGCCGGATTGGGCGGCGTCACGGCCGCGTTGCTGCGCCCCGTCGACGGCGATTTGTTCGTGATGATGGTGATGGGCGGGCTGCTCCTCGGCATCATCGTGCAGTGGGTGCTGCGCCTCGCGGGCGGTCTCTCGGGCTTCCGCACGCGCGCCAAAGAGCTTGGTGACACCGAGAAACCAACGCTGCCCATCGTGCTGATCCTGAACGGCATCAACCCGGGTCTCGAAGCCCAGTTCATGGAGTTCTTCGACGCGCTCGGTCCCAACGAGGCCGCCGAGACCGTCGAAAAGCTCGCGATGCAAGCCGAAGAGCGCATCCTCGCGGCGGCCGAAGCGGGGGCGTCGTTGCAGCAGCCTCCGCCGCAAAATCCGCAGCAGCAGGTCCCGCAGGGCTACGGGCCGCCCGGCCCCGGGGGCTACCCGCAGCGTTAGATTTCGCCTTCGTTTTCGCAAGAAACTCGACCGCTCCGTCAAGTTGTGCCAAGGCCTTTGGGCATGGCTGCTCGTTCACGCTTGTTTGCCTGGGGCACCATCGTGGCTGTGGCGGCGATGCTCATCGGAGCGATGCCGTCGCCTGCGGGCGCCGACGACACGGTCGACTCGTTGGCGCAAGCCGCGGCTGCGGCGCAAGCCGACCCGCCCAGCGCCGAGCCTACGGGGGACGAGGGCGCGTCCGAGACAAGCGAGGTAGCAAGCCCCCGCGCCAAGCCCCGCGCGCTGCGTACGCCCGCTCCCAAGCGCCGTGGGGGCATCAATCCGTGCATGACCCCGGACAACGGCTTCGGGCTCTACGACGGCTGGTCCACGGCCCCGAGCATCGGTCAGATGATCGCCCCCAAGAAGGGCGGCGTGACGAAGAGCGGCGGCTTCGATCTCATCGTTCACTTTCACGGCCACGAGCCGATCCGCAAAGAGTTCGTGAAGACGGGCAACGGCGTGGTCCTCGTCGGCATCGATCTCGGCATCGGCTCGGGCGCGTACTCGAACGGCTTCGCCTCCCCCAGCGCCTTCACGCGGCTGATCGAGAGCGTGGAGGCCGAAATGAGCCGTCGCACAGGCAAGAAGGCCAAGGTCCGGCGCCTCGGCCTCTCGTCGTGGAGCGCGGGCTACGGTGCCATCGAGCAGATCCTGCAACAGCCCGCGGGCAAGCGCGTCGACACCGTGATCCTGCTCGACTCGCTCCACACCGGGTACATCGACGAGTCGAAAAAGACGCTAAAAGTCGATCAAATCGCGCCTTTCGTCGACTTTGCGCGGCGCGCCGCGGCGGGCAAGACGTTCATGTTCATGAGCCACTCGTCGATCATCCCCCCGGGCTACGCGTCGACCGACGAGGTCTCTGACTACGTCGTCAGCCAGCTCAAGGGCAAGCCCAAAAAGTCTTCGCGCAAGGACGTGTTGGGTCTCGATTTGTACGAGCGCTTCGACAAGGGTAACTTCCACATGCGCGGCTACACGGGCAACGACAAGCCCGACCACTGCGCGCACATCGGCCTCATGGCCGACGTGCTGAAGGCCCACGTGGTGCCCCGTTGGAAGACCCCGAAGGCCAAGAAATAGCGCCATCTTTGCCTACGTTTTGCGATATCGTCCGCGCCCATGGGCGAACGACAATTGGGACGCGACGTGTTCATTGCCCTCGCGGCGGTGGGCTGGGCCGACGGCAATCTCGACCAAGAAGAGGCTGACGCCATCGTGCGAACGGCCCTCGACGAGGGCCTCGATCTCGAAGACGTGGAGGCCATCCGCGAGGCGACCAAGGCCAAGGTGGACATGGGCACGCTCGACATCTCCGGCATGTCGAAGGCCGATCGGCTGTTCGTCTACGCGGTGGGCTCGTGGATGACGCGCCTCGATGGCCACGAGGACACGGTCGAGGACGAGATGCTCGCGCGTCTCGGTGCGGCCCTGAAAATCCCCGAAAAACCGCGGGAGCACGCGGACGCCATTGCCCGCGAAATCGCCGCGGAGCAAACGGGCGCGGACGCCGTGCGCTTCGACCTCCCCAAGCTCCGCGCGACCATCGCCGAGCGCCTGGCCGAGGCACAACGACTGCGCTCAGAGGCCGCCGAGGCCGCTGGCGAGAAGGCCGAATAGCTACTTCGACGCCTTCTGTCCGGCGAGCGTGGCGTTCACCTCGATCTGCGCGATCTGCTGCTGGTTGCCCATCACGATGCGCAGCGCCATGCCGTCGTTGATCTCGGCCATGTTCGCGAGCAGGAGGCCCTCCGACAGGGCCTTGCCCTTTCCTTTGCCCTCAAACTGACCGAGGTCGACCGCCACGGGCTTGGGCCCGAGGGGCAGCTCGACCTTGGCGTTCGCCGCATATTTACGCAGCTCGATCGACAGCGTCGCGACGTTCCCGTCGATGGCCTCGACGCGGAACACGCGGTAGCGAAGGACATCGGCGCCAATCGCTGTGGACCAGTCGGTGACCATCCAATACGCCCCGACGCCCACCGGTTTGTCGGGCACGGCGACGATCAGGCCGCTGAACGTTTCGACCATCGAGCGCGCGGGCGTGTCGAGCCCTTCGGCCCCCTTGGGCAGCGAGTACGTGAAGTTGCGTCCCGCGCCGCTGGGCTCCAGCTCGTAGTGGATCTCCATGCCCTTCATCTTGCCGATCTGCTTTTCGAGCTCGGGGGGCACCTGACCGTGTTGCTCTTTCGAGAGGGCGACCGAGCCCACCTTGACCGAGACAACGAGCGGATCCCCTTCGGTTTTCGGCTTCGGCGCGTCGAGCGAGAGCCCATATTCGATGGTGGGCATGGGGGCGCCCGACATGCGCGCGCCGACCGTGAGCGTAGCCTTCTGCTTCGCGCCCGCCCCCGCGTGCGCCAAAGCGGTCCGGGGCTCGGCGCCATCGGAGAGCAGCTCGATCTTCGCAGGCGCGTTCTTGGCGAGGATCTTCTCGGCCTGGCCAGGATCGAAGATGCCGTTGGCTGGCGGACCGTCCGGCGCGTTCGCTCCTTTGGCCGAGGGAGGGGTCGCCGACGCGGCTTCCATGGCCGCTTGCAGGTCCTGGTCGAGCACCGGTTGAGCGGGCCCGGCGTCGGTCGTTTCGGCCGGATTCGGCGGCGGTTTGTCGTCGCAGCCCGACGCGAGCGTGCAAAGACCCAGGGCCAACCCTGGAACCATGAGCCAAGAGCGCATCTTCATGGAAGGGACGCTAGTGCACTGCCTTCGAGATCGCATCAACGACCTTCCCATCTTCGGCGTGTGGGAAGTCCGCGAGAGCTTTCAGGTCGCAGGGCGCGTTTCGGCGATGCCTCGAATGTCCTCGAGCAGCGCGAAGGGGCTGAATGGCTTGGGGTAATAGGCCGTGGCACCGGCGAGGCGCGCGCGCTCGCGCGACTCGGGGTCGTCGAGGGCGGAGATGATGATGATGGGCATGTCGCGCGTCGCTTCTTCGGCGCGCAGGCGCTCGCACACCGCGAAACCATCGAGGCCCCCCGGCAACATCAGGTCGAGCAAGAGCACATCGAAGCGCTCGGACAGCGCGGCTTCCACGGCTTTCGGGCCATTCTCGACGCCGAGCACCTCGTGACCGCTGGCCGACACAAGGGTCTCGATCATCTTGCGGATCGCGTCCTGGTCTTCGCAAACGAGGATCTTCATGGGGTCGAGGGGACGTTTCGCCGAAGGACGAACGCGCGTGCGCTCTACACCGGCTCGCGTGACGCGTCGATGCCTGAAGTCGTGGCGCCCGCGGCAATTCGTCGCCCCAGGGCCCGCGCACCGTCAAGGATCGACGGGCGTCCGTGGCCGCTCGCGATCGGTCGCGAGCCCGTTTTCGATGGCCACCATCGCCGCGAGGCACAGCTCGTCGGCGAAGGGACGCGTGACGACTTGCACGCCCACGGGCAGACCGTGGCTGCCTTTGTCGACCTCGCGCGCCTTCTTTTCGAAGCGATCACGCGCCTTGTCGCGCCGCGCCTCTTCGTCGCGGACGCGCGTCGTGGGCACCACTCCTGCCGGAAATTGCACG
>CAYLJT010000285.1:0-9775 GCA_964383995.1 uncultured Polyangiaceae bacterium | reverse complement strand
GTCAGATTTTCGTGGGACAGCATGACGCCCTTCGGACGACCCGTCGTGCCCGAGGTGTAGATGAACGTGGCAAGACCGCTGGGCTCCAGCGCCGCCAGGCTTTGATCCAGGTCGGCCTCGGCGACCTCCGAGCTCTTCGCCGTGAACGCCTCCCACGAAAGGACCATCGGGTCGTCGATCGCGGGCGCTCCCTTCATCAGGACCACATGCCGGAGGTGGGGCAAGTGCTCTCGGCGCGCCCGCACCTTCTCCCATTGCTTGTCGTTCTCGACGAGCACCACGGGAGCCTCCGTGTGGTGGACGATGTACTCGACCTCTTCCGGTGACGATGTCGTGTAGATCCCGGCGGGCGCGCCCCCCGCGGCCATACAGGCCAGATCCATGATCGTCCACTCGGGGCGATTGAACCCCAAAATACAGACCGATTGTTTGGCGGCAAAGCCCAGGGCCATGAGCGCGCGGGCCGCGGTGCGCACCTCGTCCGCGTACTCGGCGTACGACGTGGACTTCCAGAAGCCATCCTGTTTGACCATGTAGGCCGGCTGGGCAGGGCGTAGCTGGGCTTGGCGAAACAGGCGATGGGCGCTCGAGTCCGGGGCCATGTCGATCTCCTGGAGATGGGGGGGAAACACCGCGCGGGGCGGGCAGGGTACACCACGGCGGGGCTTCGCAGAGCCCCGATCAGAGGGCCAGAAGGTCTTCGACTTTCCGCAGCAAATCAAGCCGTTTTGCGGCCACGGGGCTCGTGCCATCGAGGAGCTTTTCGGTTTCCGAAAGCACGTCGGCGATGGGCGAGACGCGCACCGAAGGGTCGGGCGTTTCGCGCCCGTACGCGCCGGGCACGTCCCAACCCACCATCACGTCGTGAGCGCCTGCCTCGCACGCGACCAGCGCGCCGTAGCCCAAACGCTGGGCTATCACGCGATCGAGCGCGCTTGGATTGCCACCGCGCACGACGTGCCCGAGCACGGTCTCGCGCACCTCGGCGCCCGGCGCGTCGGTATCGAGGTGGACGCGCAGGCGCTTCGCGAGCTCCGCCGAGGGCAAGCTCACGCCCTCGGCCTTGATCACCAAAACCCGCTTTTTGTGGCTTCCTTTGGCGAATGCGCGGCGCATGACAGCGCGCAGCTTGCTCACGATCTCGTCGTCGGAGAGGGCCCCCTCGCCGTGCAAGATCGCGTCGGCCTCGGCGGCGATTCCCGCGCGCATGGCCAAGAAACCGCAGCGGCGCCCCATGACCTCCACGATGAACGCGCGGTGGTGCGCGCGGGCGGTGTCCGAGATGCGATCGCAGGCTTCGACGATGGTGTTGACCGCGGTGTCGGTGCCGATGCTCAGGCCCGAGTGCCCCACGTCGTTGTCGATCGACGCTGGAATGCCGACGATCGTGCAGGGCCTATCGGTCGCCAACAGGTGCGCGCCCGCCAGCGTGCCGTTGCCGCCAATGGCGATCAGCCCATCGACGCCCAGGTTGCGAAGCGCTTGTTTGGCGCGCTCTTGGCCTTCGTGGGTCGGAAAGATCGCGGAGCGCGACGAGCCCAAGATCGTGCCTCCGAGACGGGTAATGCCGTCGACCTCGGCGAGCCCCAAGGGCCCCGCGTCTTCCGCGAGCAAGCCCTCGTATCCATTGCGAATGCCCAGGATTTCGTGGCCCCGACTGATGGCCGCCACGGTCACCGTGCGCACCGCCGCATTCATTCCCGGGGCGTCGCCGCCCGACGTGAGCACCGCAAAACGCATGTCCGCGAAGATATCTCAGGGGCTCGCGGAGCTGCTCGGAAAAGGCCCTGGTAGCCCGGGCATCGGCGGCGCATCGCTGGCATCGTCGCCGGGCATCGGGTGGCGCGTACCGCGCAACGTAAGCACCCGATCCAAGAGCAACGCCGCGTCCTCGGCGGTGGCGTCGACCTCGGCGTGCACCTCCGCGCCGCGCGCGTCGATGCGAATGGCATCGAACAAGGTGCCCAGACCGATCAGCCGTGTGCCGTAGTCCTCGGCGCGTTGCGCCCGCATTTCGCCGAGCTTTTGCGCCATGGTTTGGGCCGCGAGCTCGCCGCCACAGAACAAGACACCGTGGGCGCCGACCCGGTCTCCGACCAAAGCGCCGAGCCCCATCGCCACCACGTCGGTCGTGGGGCCACCGCCGAGCTCGTTCGTGATCAGTTGCCGTTGCTCGTCGGTAAGCACCACCGTGAGCAACACGTCGCGGTGCTCCACTGCCTCGGCCAACGCCGAATGCGCGACGCTCGTGCGGACCGTCGGCGTCTTCATCTCGGCGGCGTCGATCATCGCGCGCAGGTAGGCGCCCCCGGACACCAAGACAAAACCCCTTCCGCCAACGGCAATTTCGCCACCGACACCTTCGAGGGTGCCATCGCGCACCGTGCGAAACGAGCCGATGGTGGTCTGCAAGGCCTTGCCCCCGCGCGCTTCGATCACCTTCGAAGCGCAGGCCAAGAGCGCGTCGGCGCTCACCTCGCCCACCGCCGCGATGCCAAATTCACCTTCGTCCCCCGCGGCGGGCACCGCGAAGGCGATCTCGCGAAGTTGGTCGAGCGGATCGAAGCCGCACACGTCGCTCACCTTGCCGAGCCCGCGGATCTCCCGCGTGCGCGACAAAAGCGGCTTGCCCACCGACGATTTTCGCAGCGCCGAAAGATCGACCGAGCCGACGATCAAAGCCCCCGCGGGCACGCCGTCGAGGGCGCTCACCCGATTGTCCGAGACAGGGCGACCCGCGGCCATCAGCACGTAGCCCGCCACCATGGCGGCCAAGAGCACCACGAGGATCAGGGCGTTGCGGTTTCGCGTGGACACGACGCGTCCCGTTAGCACAAAGGCCGGTTGCGGCGGACACGGCGTTCGCGCGAGCCCCGCGCCTTTCGTGGCTCCGCGGCCCAAGCTCGGCTAAAACCGTGGGGTGAGCGACGAGACGCCCGACATCCGCGAGCTGAGGGCGGGCTTTTCGCGCTGGTCGCGCTACGTCCGAACCTGGGTCGCCTTGCGCACCGCCGCGACGGGCGCCGCAGCAGGGGCCGCCGTCGGCGCGGGCGCGACCGCCGCGCTGTGGGCGTTGCGCTACGATTCACTGCGTTTATTAGGCTTTTCCGCGCTGATCGTTGGTGCCCTCGGGGGCCTCGTCTGGGCTTCGCGCCGTCGCAAGGACGACGAGGCCGTAGCGCTGTTCCTGGACGAACGTTTGAGCTCAAACGAAAGTGTCACCACCGCGCTCGCCCTGACCAAAGCCGATGAAGAGGCTCGCGCGGCGCGCGAGGCCGTGGTGCAAGAGGCCCTGCGCGCGATCCGTGCGGCGACCAAAGAGCGGGTGAGGCCTCGGGTTTTGCGCAGGCACCACGCGCTGCTGCCGCTGGCGCTGGCCGCCACGCTTGCCCTGTGCCTCGTCCCCTTGCCGCCGGCTGAAGCGCTGCCACCTCCGCCTCCGGGCGCCGAGATCGTCAAAGCCACCAACATTGCAGGCCTGGAGAAGGTCATCGCCCTGGAGTCCCTCGCGGGGCGCGATCCTGCCGATCAAGAGCGGTTGAAGCGCCTGGCCGAGGAGGCCAAGAAGCTCCGCGAAGCCCTGCGTGAAGGCATGGAAAAGCGACAAGCGCTGTCGGCCTTGGCCAAGCTCCGCGACGAGGTGCGCGAAGAGAAGCTGTCGCTCGGCGACGGCGATCCGCGGCAAGGTCTGGAATCGGCGTTGAGCGAGCTGGGCAAGAGCGATGACTTGGGTGAGGCGCAAAGGGCCCTTGGGGACAGGGATCTGACCGCCCTCGACGAGGCCATGCAGAAGCTCGCCAACCGCATGGAGCAGGAGGGCCGCGAGAGGGCCCAGAAAATCCTGGAAGACGCCCAAAAGGCTGCCGAGAAGGCGGGCGCCAAGGGCCTGTCGCAGAGCCTGGCCGAGCAAAAAAAGCTCCTCGCCCAGCGTGGCAGTCAGAACGACCGGCTCAAGGAGCTGGCCAAAGCCATGGGAGAGGGTCTGTCGCAGGAAGCCAAAGACGCCCTGTCGGAGCTAGGCCAAAGTGGTGATCCCGAGGCCCAGAAGAAGCTCGCCGAAGCCATGAACAAGGCCCTCGAAGGCCTGAGCGAAGAAGAGCGTAAGAAGGTCGCCGAGGCCTTGAAAGACGCTGCCGAGCGCGCGGCCGAGGGCGGCGGGGAAGGCGCCGAGGCGGACGCCGAAGCGATGCGCGACTGGGCCGAAGAGCTGAGCAGCGAAGAAGGTCAGAAGCAGTTAGCCGAGCAGTTGAAGCAGTTGGCCAAGGGCCAAAAGAGCGGCGACGCCCAGCGGCAAGACGGCTTGGGAGAAGCCGAGAAAGGCCTCGGGGAAGCGGAATCGTCCTTGGGCGGGGTGCCCATGCCCGTGCCCGGAGACGGCTCCGGAAACGGCTCGCCCGGCGGAAACGGCGCGAATCAGCCAGGAAACAACCCTGGGACCCCAGGACCTTCCCGAGGCGGAGGCCCTGGCAATCATGATGGTCAGACGAACGCCGTGGACGGCGACGGTGTCAAGGCGAAGGCCAACAGCAAGATGAATCCGGGCGCGCCGATGCCCGGTGTGGTGGCCGGCAGAACCACGGGCAGGGTCGGGGAGACCGCCAATGTCAGGGGCGAGGGTGCGATCGGGGAGGTCGGCGCGAAAGAGGTGGACGCCGTGGACAAGAGTCAGGTGCCGGCGGAGTACAGGGAGCAGGTGGGGAGGTATTTCGAGGCGCGTTAGGAGGCTGTGGTCGCCGGGATACGGGCGAAGTCGTCGACCAAACCGTCGAACACAAGCAAGTTGCTCCCGTCGAGCGGCCCCCCATGGGTACGTAGATCTTGCCGGACGAAGTGAGCCGTCGTGGCCGGGTCCTCCGCTTTGTCTGTGAGGCTGCGCAGATACCACGCCTTCGCCAACATCAGCGCGCCTGCGTCGCTGAGGGGTGAATGGCTCGCCACGACCACCGGAATGCCTTGCTCGTGTAGCTCGTGCGCAAAGCCACCTCCGGGGGGCACGGCAGGCTGGGCATACGCGTTCGCGTGGGCCGCGATGGTCACGACGGTAGGGGACCTGTAACCCTCCGTGCTGCATTTCAAGCTCGACGCGAGCTCGCAGCCGAGGACGAGGTGCGGCTCGTTGCCCGAATGGGGGTGCAGCGCGAGGGCGAAGCGCGCTCCGCCGAGGTAAGATCGCGCCCGCGCTGGAGCGACGATGTGGATGTGGGTGTAGCGTTGGGCACGACTGGCCTCCTGAATTCTTTCCAGAGACGCACGGCGCAAAGCCGTGAAGAGCGAGCCTTCACCCCCGTGCGTCCGCACGAGCTCCTCGATCGCCGCCAGATGCGCGTCGCCCGCCACGGGCCCGTCGATGTCCGAGACAATGACCAGCACGCGTGGGGGTGTTTGCGGGTCGCGCGTTGGGGGATTCAGGAAACGCCGCCGCCGCGTGAGCGTCATGGGGCGGTTGACGTCCTGGATGCGCGGCACGCCAGGGCTTGCGCCGAAGGCTCCTGACACCGACTCGAAGCGCAACAGGGACAGCTCGGCCGCCGAGTAGACCAGGTCGAGGTGGACGAGCCCCTGACCGCCGGGGCCCGCGCTCTCGCACAGCAGACCGTCGAGCTGCGAAAGCGCCTTCCCAAGCTTCTTCCCGAAGGTCGAGAGTTGGTCTGCCGCCTGCTGGATGCGCTGTTCGCTCGCCCCCTGACCGCCGCGAAAGATGAGCTCGTGCCGGAGAAAGTACAGGTGGTGGTCGAAGGGAAGCTGGAGCGCCACCGGGTCGGCCCCCGCCCGCACCGCCAAGTAGGAGGTGTGGGGCGAGACGAGCTGCGTTCGGCTGGAGCCCGGGCGCAGCAGCTCCAAGGTGATTCGCCTCGCAATCGTCACGTTCGTGTCTCCCTGCCAACAACCTTATGCCCGCAGGCGAGCCACCGTCAACGCGAAAAGCCTGTGTTTTGCCTTGTTTTGTCTGAGACATCGTTTTTTCCACGACGTGTAACCAACGTCCGTTCCCGTTCGTGGAGGGGGCATGAGACCAAACGCAGCTCCTCGGACCCTCGAAACCATCGTCGTCGGCGGCGGCCTCGCCGGGCTTACCTCCGCCATCTACCTCGCGCGCGCCGGCCACGCCGTGCGGGTGCTCGAAAAGAGCCACAACCTCGGGGGCCGAGCGCTCAGCGAACGCACCGAAGAGGGCTTCTTGTTCAACCTGGGGCCCCACGCCCTCTATCGCGGAGGGGTCGCGGCCGAGGTGCTGCGCGAGCTTTCTGTGCCCTATGCGGGGCACGCGCCGCGACCCAGCGGCCTGGCCTGGAATCAAGGCGCCTTCTCGACCCTCCCCGCGGGGCTCGTCTCGCTTCTCACGACGTCGTTGCTCGACGCCCGTGGCAAGATCGAGCTGAGCCGCGTGCTCACCGCTCTGCTCCGCGGTAGCGCCAGCGAGGCCGAAGCGGGCGAGGCGCTGTGCGATTGGTTGGAGCGCTTGACCTCGCACGCGGCGGTTCGCGCGCTCGTCCTGGCCCTCGTCCGCGTCACGAGCTACGTGAACGCACCTTCCCTCTTCGATGCGCGCGCGGCGCGCGCGCAGCTTCGTTCCGGGCTCTCGTCGGGGGTCCTGTACCTGGACGGCGGATGGCAGACCTTGGTGGACGGGCTCGCACAGCGGGCGCGCGCCGAAGGCGTCGTGCTCGACACCGGGAGCTCCGTCGAGGCCCTTACCTTGCGGGACGGCAAGGTCCGCGAGGTAAGGTGCGCGGATGGACGCGTCTACCCTTGCGGCGGCTTGGTCTTGGCCACCACACCGTCGCACGTGGCCAAGCTCCTGGAGCCGACCTTGCCATCGCTCTCTGGCGAGCTTAGGCGCCTTACGCCGATCCGCGCGGCCTGCCTCGACGTAGCGCTTCGCGCCCTGCCGCGGCCCAAACAGACGTTTGCGCTCGGCGTCGACGCGCCGCTCTACGCCTCCGTGCACTCCGCCGTCGCCGACCTGGCACCGCAAGGCGGCGCCTTGGTTCATGTCATGAAGTACCTTCCTCCGGACGCAACGTCGACGCCCGAGGCCGACCGCCGCGAGCTGGAGGAGCTTTTGGACGCGTTGCAGCCAGGCTACCGCCAGGTCCTCGTCAAGAGCCATTTTCGCCCCAAAATGACGGTGGTTCACGCCTTTCCAGAGGCTCGTTCGCGGGGCCTCCTGGGCCGCCCCGCGGTGGCGCCGGACGGCGTGGCCAACCTGGCCCTGGCCGGAGACTGGGTCGGGGCCGAGGGCATGTTGGCAGACACCGCGTTTGCCAGTGGTCGGCGCGCCGCCGCCCAGCTCTCTCAAGGGCGCGATGACCGCGTGAACGCAATTAGGCCTTTACGCTCGACGCCGCTTGGTGTGGAAGTCGTCGCATGACGGCGGCCCCGAGCTCCTTGGAGGCGGAACGACCTCTCTTGTTCGGCCTCTGCTACCGCATGACGGGTAGCGCGGCGGACGCGGAGGAGCTCGTGCAAGACACGTTCGTCCGAGCGCTGACCCAGCCACCTCCCCGCAGCGACGAGCCCATGCGGCCTTGGCTTGTTCGCGTGGCGGTGAACCTGTCGCGCGACCACCTGCGTCGTCGCAGGCACGCCGCCTACGTAGGTCCCTGGTTGCCGGGTCCCATCGAAACCGACAACGTCCCTGACTTCGAGGCGCCCGGGACGGCCGCGCGCTACGACCTCGTGGAGAGCGTGTCATTGGCGTTCTTGCTGGCGCTGGAGGTCCTGACGCCGAAGCAAAGGGCCGTGCTGGTCCTGCGCGATGTTCTTGACTATCCTGTCCGAGACACCGCGCAGGCCCTCGGGGTGTCCGAGGCGGACGTGAAGACCACCTTGTTGCGGGCGCGACGCGCCATGGCAAGCTACGACAAGCTGCGCGTCGGCACCCTGGGCAGACCCGCCGTCGTGGCCCAAACGCGGGACGTCTTGCAACGGTTCTTGACGGCTCTGGCGAAGGACGACGTCGACGAGCTGACCGCCTTGTTGCGCGACGACGTGGTCGCCATCAGCGACGGCGGGGGGGAGTTTCATGCGGCCAAGGTTCCCGTGCGCGGCGCCGCGAAGGTGGCCCTGTTCTATCGCAACCTTGCCAAGCGGAGGAGCACGACATGGGCCGAGATTCGCATGTTGAGCGGCCTACCAGCCCTGGTGGCCACGCTCTCTGCGCCCCGCGCGGGGGAGGCGGTGCGCACGGTGATGCAGCTCGACGTGGACGCCGAAGGAAAGGTCCGTGGCATCTACACGGCGCTCGCGACGCGCAAGCTCCACGCGGTTCACTTTCCCGCTGTGTAGGCTCCGTTTGTAATAACCTGAGCGTGTGAAAGTCCGAGCCCCTGATCTTCTTTCCACACTTCAACACGCGTTCGCGGCCTGCGCGAACCCCGAGAAGGCCGAGGCGCAACAGGCCTACATGAAGAGCGCCATGCCGTTTTGGGGCATCGCCAACGCGGAGACGGTGCGCATCGCCAAGGGGGTCTTCAACGAGCACCCGCTGCCGACGAAGGCGGCCTGGGTCGCCGCCGTGCTCGACATCTACCGGCGCGCCGAGCACCGCGAAGAGCGTTATGCCGCGCTGGAGCTGACCGGGTTGAAGGCTTACCGCGCGTACCAAGGGGCGGACCTGCTACCCATGTACGAGGAGCTTATCACGACCGGCGCGTGGTGGGACTACGTCGACCTGATTGCCATTCATCGGGTAGGTCCCATCTTGCTGAAGGATCCGGAGGTGGTGAAAGACGTCGTCGTCGGTTATTCGCGCTCGCGGGACATGTGGCTGAGGCGGACGTCGATCATCTGCCAGGTGATGTGCAAGGCGAAGACCGACACGGACCTCTTGCAAGCCGTGATCGAGCCCAATTTGGCGGACAAAGAGTTCTTTATTCGCAAGGCCATCGGTTGGGCCCTGCGTCAGCACGCCAAGACCGACGCGGCGTGGGTGCGCGCTTACGTCGAAGAGCACGAGAGCAAGCTCTCCGGCCTCAGCCGCCGCGAGGCGATGAAGCACCTCGGCTGAACGGCTCAACCACCTGGAATCCAGGTGCCGTGGAAGCCGTGGGGCACCCGCGTTGGCAGGTCCACACGCGCCACGGTTTCCCCTGGATTTTGCGCGTCGAGCACGAGCAGGGCGCTCTTGTCGTTCGCAGGATCGTAGCCGTACATGACGAGCCAGCCTTCGTCTTCACCGGCCGTGTCCGAGACAGGTACGAAGGTAGGTTCGTCGATCTGGAGACCATCCGGTATCGTGAAAGCCTGCTCCGTGCCGAGCTGCCGGTCGACTTTGATCAACGCGCGAGCCGCGATGACGGAGCCGTCGTCCCCCTGCGTCGTCTGGACGGCGAAGCCATAGCGATGTTCGAGCCCCTGCCGACGATGGTCGATTTGCGGGAATTCCATGGGTTTTTCGCCCACCTGCTCCTGGCTCACCTGACCCGTGCTCACGTCCATGCCAAAGCGCCACACGGCCCCTTGAGCGTTGAAATCGCTCGCACCTTGCACCCACATCTCCGGGTAGCGCACCGCTTCGAGCACCAGGCGGTTGGCGTCAGCGGGGTCGTCGAAGGCGTTGAAGGTGTGGAAAATGAAACAGGGGTCGATGTCAAACCACTGGACGTCCGCGGCCGTGCCGTCCCGCGGCAAGACGCCGAGCCGGGCGCCATTTTCGGGCGCCCAACGGAAGGGGAAGCCCTCGCCCGCGATGGCCAGCTGAATGTCGAAGACGATGGGTAGATCCATCAACACGACACGGGTCGCGGTGACTTGAAAGTCGTGCATCATGACC
>CAYLJT010000284.1:0-9781 GCA_964383995.1 uncultured Polyangiaceae bacterium | reverse complement strand
CGTGTCGAGCACGAGGCCCATGCGCGTCATGTCATGCTCGGCCTCTTCCAGCAGTTTGCGGGCAAATTCGGCCTTGTCCTGGTTGACCTGCTCGGGAGTAAGTTGGGCCAACACACCGCGCACGTTGCCCTCCAACGTCTCCCTGGCGACCGAGACAATCATGGCCCGCGGTCGACCCAAGAAGCGCTCCACGGCGTTCGAGAGCCGCGGCTCGTCGCCGGGCAACTTGACATGGGCGATGCCCTGGACATTGAGCGGGATGCCGCCCTTGGAGTACGCCCCACGGACCGCGATGTCCACGGGGATATTGCTGAGATCCATGCGGTCTACCTGTTCGAGCAGGGGCACCCGCACGGCCCTGCCACCGCGCACCGAGCGGTAGCCGACGGCCCGACCTTCCACCGCGAACTTACCACCGGACAGCACCAACACCTCGTTGGGCGAGCTGACCAGGAGCAGGTTTTTCAGGGTGTAGAGCACCGCGCCGACGACCACGGCGACGGTCAGCAAAAGCACGAGGATGATTTCGGTCACGCTGGCCTGCCTTCCACGCGGTTGAGACCGCCAATCAGCCCATTGATATCGAAGCCCAAGGCCCTGCCCGTTTCTTCCAACACCTTGGCCACGGCCGCCGGATGGGCGGCCACGACGGCGGCGTAGGCCTCCGCGTCGTCCCCCGCGACGACCTCCACCTCGCCCACCTCGGTGCGCGCCACGCGCACGGCGGCAGCCACGATGATCTCGCGTAGACGCTGCAACATGAAGAGGTCGCGGCCGATGTCCCCTGCACGCGCCCACTCTTCGGCGACCACACGCAGCGACTCGGCGACCGCCTTGCCATTTTCGATGGTCGGGGCGGCCTCGCCCCGCGCGCGGAGCTCCTTCGCTTTGCGCGCCGCCGCCGCGGGTAAGACGACATCGCAGTGCAGACGCAGCTTTTCGAGCTCCGCGCGCAGCCCTTGGAGCTCTTGCTCGGCCAAGGCGCGCTCGGTTTGCGCGGCAATTTCGGCCTCGTTCTCGATTTGCTTCGCCGTCGCTTCGAGCTTCGCCAGCTCGCCGCGAGCCACGTTCTTGGACTGAAGCACGATGGTCTCGGCCTTCTTGACGGCCATGCCGGCGCTCTGCCGGGCCGTGGCCTGGGCCTCGGCGACCTCTTGATTTGCGGCGTTTTCGGCGTTGGCTGCGTCGCGCAGCATGGTGGCGATGCGTCCGCGGCCCAGGTTGGCAAGGTACTGCTGTTCATCGGTGACGTTTTGCACCTTCAAGACGTCCAGATCGAGGCCCAGCTTGTCCAGATCGTCTCGCGCGTTCTCCACCAAGGTCTCGGCAAACTTCAACCGATCTTCATTGACCTCCTCGGGGGTAAGCTGCGCAATTACCTCGCGCAACACGCCCTCCAACGTCTGCTTGGCGGCCGCCGCGATGGCCTCGTTGGACGCCCCCAAGAAGCGCTCCGCGGCGTTGCGCAGCTCCACGTCACCGCTCGCGATCTTCACGTTGGCAATGGCATGTACGCTGAGCGGGATGCCACCCTTCGAATAGGCATTGGCGACGTGGACCTCGACCGGGTAAAGGCGCATGTCGAGCTGGGACACGCTCTCCAGGAAGGGAATGCGGAACCCCCTGCCGCCCGCGAGAATTTTGTAACCAGAGACGGTGCCATCCGGCAGGGTGTGCTTTCGACCGCTGAAGACCAACACCTCGTTGGGTCTGCAAATGAACAGAAAACGTTGGAGGACGACGACCACCAAGGCAAACAGCAGTACAACGCCTACGGCGGAGCCCAGCACAATCAGCAGGTCAGCGAGGACGTCTGCGCCATGTGCATCGCTTAGGGTGTCAGGTGCCATGGGCGCAGGGTACACCACCCGAGCCCGAAAAGATCGGCGTGACCTCGTTTAGGACAATTCTTCTGGAGAGCGCGACACGTGGGCGACGCCCTCTCTCACGTCTTCCACCAGCACCGCGGTCCCGCGCGACAAGACCTCTTCGTCGGTGGAGGCCACGAGGTCGACGGATTGTCCCTTCAAGGTGACGCGGATCTGACCCCGTGCGCCGCGGCCGAAGCTCACGAGCACGCGCCCGATCTCCCCCGTCGCGTCGCTGGCGGCGACGATCGTGGTGCTGGAGCTGGCGCGCACCATGCGGTAGGCGACCGTGGCAAAGACGCCCGAACCGAGGCCCAATGTGGAGGCGAGGACCGCCGTCAACACCGTGCTCGCCGCCTGCAACAGGCTGAGCAATGTCCCGGACATCCCAAAGGCCAGGGCCGCAAACAGCCAGAAGCGCACGGAGAGCAGTGTGGACAGCACGAAGCCACCGGCGCTCAGCTCGTGCCCCTCGCCCCCGGGCTCCGACGGGTCCTGCGTTGCTTGCCCGAGCTGGCCGGGGTCGTGCCCCGAAGCCCCGTGATCACCGCTCGCGTGCCCATCGCCGCGATCGCCGAGCACCGTTTGCAGCGCCAAGACGCCGATGCTGGAGAGCAGCGCGACGAGGTAGAGATAGAGCACTAAGGTGGCCTATTTTCGCGTGCAAACGCCGGTATCGTCGCAGTTGATCGTGCAGTTGCTCGCCCCCGAGCAGTCGATGTTGCAGGTGGTATTTGCCGCGCAATTGACGGTGCACGCGGTCGAGCTCCCGCAGTCGACGTCGCACGACGCGCCCTCCTCGCAGTTGACCGTGCAGGCCAAGGCGTCTTCACACGCCACGTCGCAACTGCCTCCCTTTTCGCAGTTGGCGACGCACGCGGCGGCGGAGCAATCGGAGGTGCATTCGCCCCCGTTGCAGACGTCGGCGGTATTGCAGCCGAGGGCGGCGACGTGCAGAACGACGAGGGCGGCAAACAAACAGGCGACGGGGCGAGGCAGTCGAAGGGCCATGGCGAGATGTTACCCAACCGGCGCCGGGACGGAAGGGGCGGCTGTGGCGCAGACCTTGCGAAGGGACCCCGGCGACGGCGAATCGCGCCGCAGCTTGGCCTGACTTGACTTATTCTCTCCCCCGCCTGGAGGCTCCCGATGAAAACGCTCTTGCACGGAATCGCTTCTGCTCTGCTCGTCTCCACGCTGTTCGTGCCCGACGTCGCGGAGGCATGCGGGGGGTGTTTCGTGCAGCAGTCGGACAACACCGTCGTCACGGGGCACAGAATGGCCCTGTCGATCTCGCCGACGCAGACGGTGCTCTGGGATCAGTTTCAATACGCGGGGGCGGCCGAAGATTTCGCGTGGGTATTGCCCGTCAAGCAGGGGGCGCGGGTCGAGCTGTCGAGCGACGCGTGGTTCGAGGTGCTCGAAGCCGGCACCGTCACCAATGTGCTATCGCCGCAGTTGAACTGCGGGGGCAGCTCCGGCGGCTTCGGTTGTAGCGCCCAGGCCGACGCCGCGGGCGCCTATAGCGCCGAGAACGGGAACGACGCCGTCACGGTGGTCCACCAGGGCACCGTCGGCCCCTACGAAACGGTCACGCTCCACGCGAACGAGCCGGGAGCCCTCAACCAATGGCTCGATTCGCACAACTACGCGGTCGATGCAGATACCCAGCCCATCATCGACGCCTATGTGCAAGAGGGCTTCGACTTCATCGCGCTCAAGCTCATCCCGGGCAACGACGTCAGTCTGATGAAGCCAGTCCGCGTGGTCACGAACGGCGCTTCAGGCACACTGCCCCTGCGCATGGTGGCCGCGGGGACCGGCGCCAACGTGCCTATCGTGCTCTACGTGATCTCCGAAGGTCGCTACGAAGCGCAGAGCTTCCCCAACGCCAAAATTCCCTTTGAGCTTGTGTCCTGGGACTACTCTGCACAGCAGTCGAACTACGCCGAAGTGCGCGCCGCGGTGCTCGGCGCAGGGGCCGGCGACAACTGGATCACCACCTATTCGCAGCCCGGCGCGCTGCTCTCCCCCATCATCAACCCTTACGGATTTGGCCTCAGCGTGCAGTACCAATCCTCGTTTGGGTTCGTCGACACCATCGCCGCGTCCTATTTCGCGCAGGCCTATGCGAACGCCGAGACCGACGTCGTCTGCGATGGCACCGACATTGGCATTTACGCCTCCAGCAGCGCCGTCGTCGTCGACCCTTGTCAAGATGGGGACCTGGGCTGTCCGTCCTCCGGATCGGGCCTCGACTTCCGCAAGTTGATGTGTGGCGACCAGCGGGTAGCGAGCGACATCGGCAGGGCCATGGTCGGTTTGCATCCGAAGGACGTGTGGGTCACGCGCATGGAGGCCAATTTGCCGCGCGCGGCGCTCGCCAAAGACCTCACCGTCACCGCGTCGGAGAGCCAAGTGGCCCAGAGCAACTACGTTCAGGCGCAAATCAAGATCAACGCAGACACCGTGTGTCCTTCGGGCGTGCCCGTGATTCAGCTCGGCGGCGACGACGCCAACAAGAACACCGGCGCGCTCCTCGGCCTTGGGCTCCTCGCGACCGCGCTCTTGGGTCTCGCGAGCCGGCGCACGATTCGTCACTATGCTTAAGCTCCACGCGGCCGTGGCGCTCATCGCGGTCGCCGCGGTCGGCTCGCTCGGTTGCGGCGCGCGCACTTCGCTCTTGCCAGGCGAACAAGGCAGTGGCGGAGCGACCAGCGCGACCAGCGCCCAAACCAGCACTTCCGCGACGACGAGCTCGGGTGCAGGCGGCGCTGGGGGCGCGCTCGACATCGTCTGCACAGCCCTCGCACAAGATGGCGAGCCCATCGTCAGCGCGACCGCGCTCACGGCCAATCAACACGAATCGGAGCCAGCCTTGGTGGCGATCGATGCCAATCGTGTGATGCTGTTTCGCACGATGGTCTACGACAACGCGGCCTCCACGGAGGTGTGGGCCGCGACGTTCGATGCCTGGCAGTCTTGGCCGAAGGATCAGGGGCCCCTCTTCCATGAGGCGGCGGCGCTACGCGACGGGTCTATGTTCGCCCCGGGCTTTGGCGCCGACGCCATCGGCTTTTTTCCGCTGTTTTCGCTGGGACAGCCGGACGCCACCATCCCCTTTTTGGCACCTTCGCTCTTGCCGCAAACAGCCCATCAAGACCTCCCGCCCGGAAAGATGCTGTTCGAGATCAGCGGCAGCAGCGGGCGGCCGAGGGCGGTCGTTCGAGGAAACACCAACATCTTTCTGGACTATTCGCTCAACCTCGATCCTGCCACGGGCCCCTTGACCTACTCGTCAAGCACGTTGGTCGACCCCGCGGGGAAAATTGTCGCGGAAGCCAACTGGCAATCGGGCTGCACGCTCGGCCCGGGTCGCGGAGACGCCCTGGCCGTGGGAGGCGGCTTTTTGTCGGCGTTTTCGTCGGGCCGGCCCTGGGGCATCTGCCTGAACGACGACGGCGTCATCGGGCCAGGCCTGCGCGTGCAGGTCGAACGTTGGCCCAGCGAGGACAGCGCAGAGCCCACCTTTGGCTCGGAGACTGTGCTCTCCGAGCCCGTCAGCTACGTAAGGCTCTTGGAACGATCGGGGGGCGCCTGGCTGCTGACACAGACCGATGGTTCAACCTCGTTCACCTACCCGGGTGTTCTCGCGACGCCGCTCGATCAGAACGGAGCCGTCGCGGGGAAAAGCCTGACCGTCGTGCCCGATGGGCGCACGCCCGGCCCCATCGCCACGGCCCGTTTGGCCAACGGCATCGCGGCCGTTTGGGCGGAGCCCTTCGGCCCAGCAGGCAGCAACCTCTTCGTGCGCTTTACCAGCGAAGACGGCGCGACCGAGCTCGAGACCTCGCTCTTCACGGCGGACGCGAGCTTGGGCCCTGATCGCCTTGCCATGGTCGCGTCGCCCCACGCTGACGCGCTGCTCATCGCTTGGCACGGCACGAACGGTCAAGACCGGCTGTTCGCGACGCGTGTGGCGTGCGTGACGCCGCTTTAGCGCGCGGAAGACGCGCCGCGCACGCGGAGCGCGAGGGTGCCAATGCCTTCGATGTCCATCTCCACGGTGTCGCCGTCTTTGAGCGGTCCAACACCCGCGGGGGTGCCCGTCGCGAACACGTCGCCAGGCTCCAACGTGATGGTTTGACTGGTGTACGAAAGCAGCGCGGCCGGCGAAAACACCATGCTGGCGGTCGTGCCGTCCTGGCGCAGCTCGCCTGAAACACGGCATGTGACACGGATGTCTCGGACATCGAGGTCCGCCACCACCACGGGCCCAACTGGGCAGAAGGTGTCCATGCCTTTGGCGCGGGTCCACTGACCATCTTTCTTTTGCAGGTCGCGCGCGGTGATATCCAAGAGGGCCGTGTAGCCAAAGATGGCCTGGGCGGCTTCTTCCGGGCTCGCTTTTCGTATACGTTTTCCGATAACGACGGCCAGCTCGGCCTCGTGATCGACCCGCGTCGAGATGCTCTCGGGGGGCAGCTCGATGGTCCCGTCGTGGGGCGCGAGGGACGACGGTGGCTTCGAGAACAAGAGCGGCTCGGCGGGCACCTCGTTGCCGAGCTCGCTCGCGTGGGCGCGGTAGTTTCGTCCGACGCACAGGATCTTCGAAGGTGTGACGGGCACGAGGCGCACGCCCGCGCCGCGGCCCTGATCATCGACGCCTTCAAGCACCTCGCCGGTGGCCGTGCCGCCCTCCCAAGGCGCGGCGTCGAGCACGTGCGCCGCGCCCCCGGAGAGCTCCACGAACACTCTTCGACCGTCGTCGAGACCCAGGCGCGCGTAGCGTTTCATCGGTATCCTTTAGGCCTAAAGCATCTTCGCCAAGCGTCGCGTGCCCTCGACGGTGGAGGCCTCGTCGAAGAGAAACGGCAGCTCGAAGTGGGGCCGGTTGCCGAGGGCCTCGGACAGCCTTCGCACGCACTCGACCTGCACCTCTTCGCGCACCGCGCGGCGCGCCCCGGCGACGATCGCGGCCTCGGCGCTGCCCGCCGCACGGGCCGGCGCGCCCACCTGCAAGAGCTCGCTTTGCGCGGCCAAACGCAGGCGCTCGTCGTGCGTGAAAAGCTCGGGGAACACGCCGTTGATCAGCACCTGCAACACGGGCAAATGCAGCTCTTTTTCGATCGAGCTCACGAGCTCGATGGTCTCGGTCGTGGGCATCTCTTCGGGCAACGTCACGACCACCACGCCGCTCCGCGCAGGGTCGCGAAACAGCGCCCACGCAGCCTCGGCGTCGCGCCGCAGCACGCCGGGCGGGACCACGTCGAGGATCACCTTGGGCACGCGCAACATGTCGAGCCCGTGCCCCGTCGCAGGCGCGTCGAAGAGCACGACGTCGAAGCGAGGCGCGCCGTTCGGCAACGTCTCGGTCGTGTGAAACCAGGCTTTTCCGAGCATCGCCCACTCGTAGAGGCCGGGCACCGCGCGAAAGAAGGTCTTCGTGTAGCGGTTGTCGAACACGGCCGTCGTCAACGCGCGCACCTTGAGGATCAGGTGGCCGTACTCGACGAGGGCCTTCTCGGGCGAGAGGTTCACGGCCCACACGTTGGGCGCGGCCTCCACGATTTCGTCGCCGATGGGCTTCGTGCCGAGGATGGCCGAGAGCCGCTCTTTGGTGTGGGGCAGCGCGACGAGCACGCGCTTGCCGCGGGCCGCGTAGGCCAGCGCCATGGCGCCCGACACCGTTGTTTTGCCCACGCCACCCTTGCCGGTGACGAACAGAAAACGCCGGTCTTCGAGGCCACGGACGAGATGTCCCCGCGTCTTCGGCTCGCGCCCGCGCGACGACGGGCGGCTCGGCGGAGAATGGCGCGTCATGAGGCGGGCACGGGCTTAAAAGACGGATCGCCCGGCGGCAACCGGGAAGCGGGCCGGGACCGCAAAATGGCACCGCGTAGGCCATTTCGCAGGGGTTTTGGTCGCACATCCCGCTTGACTCGAAGCGCGTCAAAGGCGAAGCGGGGACCCCCCATGGCGGCGAGCTACTTCGACGTCGACGGCACGTTGGTCACCACCAACCTCGTGCATCCGACGCTGTTTTACATCCTGAACCAACCGACGCCGCTGCACAGCCTCGGCAAGGTTTCACACACGTTGCTGCGCGCGCCGAGCCTCGCTTGGGCCGAAATGAAGGACCGGCGCCTCTTCAACGAGATGCTGTTCTACGCCTACGCAGGCATGAGCGAAGACCGCTTGCTCACGCTCGCCGACGAGGCCTTCACCAAGGTGATGAAGCCGCAGCTCTTCCCGGGCGCGAAGGATCTCGTCTCGTCCACGCGCGACAAAGGTCTCGACGTCGTGATCGTGTCCGGCGCCCTCGATTTCTTGATGCAATACCTCGCCGATTACCTGGGCGCGACGGGCATCATCGCGAACCGCTTGGAGATCAAAGATGGCTTCGCCACGGGCAAGCTCGTGCGCCCGGTGGTCGCTGGCCCCGAGAAGGCGCGCCTCGTGCGCGAGCACGCCAAGGCCCACGGACACGACCTCGACGAGTGCTTCGCATATTCCGATAGTTATTCCGATGTACCGATGCTCAGCGTCGTGGGCCACCCCGCCGCGGTGAACCCCGATAGGCGTCTTCGCACATTGGCCAACACCTACCACTGGCCCATTCTCGACCTATCGAGAAGGCCCTAACCATGACCGTGAATCACATCGCTACCGCCTCCGCGACGCCTTCCGCCACGCCCTCCGCCATGTCCCTTGGGAGACCGCACGCATGAGCCATCCGTCCGTTGTCACGATTGACAGCCGAAGCGCCCCCCGTGCCCTTTTCTCCGGCGATCGCCTGGTCGAGGTGGATCTGCCCACGGGCACCCGCGTGGTCTACCCCAAGCCCCCGCTGGCCGCCCTCAAAGACGTCGACGCTGCCATCCGCTACGCCATCAACCATCCTTACAACTCGGAGCCGCTCTACGCCAAGCTGCGCCCGGGCATGAAGGTGACGATTGCGATTGACGACATCTCCCTGCCCCTGCCGCCGATGCGCAGGCCGGACGTGCGTCAACGGGTGCTCGAAATCGTGCTCGCGCTGCTCGAAGACTACGGCGTGGACGACGTCGAGCTGGTGGTGGCGACGAGCGTGCACCGCCGCATGAAGGACTTCGAGATTCGCCACATGGTGGGCGACAAAGTCTTCAACCGCTATTGGCCGAAGAAGCTCTACAACCACGACGCGGAAGACGCCGCGAACATGAAGTACATCGGCGCGACCGATCTCGGGGAGGAGATCGAGCTGAATCGCCGTGCCGTGGAGAGCGACCTCGTCATCTACGTCAACCTCAACCTGGTGCCGATGGACGGTGGTCACAAGTCGGTCTCGGTGGGGCTGTGCGGCTATCGCAGCCTCAGGGCGCACCACAACCCGAGCACGATGCGAAAGTGCCATTCGTACATGGACCCCAAGACCTCTGCGCTGGCCGACAGCGTGGAGCGCATGGGTAAGATCGTCAACCAGAAGCTCAACGTGTTCACCATCGAGACCACGGTGAACAACCGCATGTTCGACACGCCGCTCGAGTTTCTGGCCAAAAACGAAGACGATCTGACCTCGTCCGAGCGTCGCGCGTTGCGCGCCCTGATCTTCACGCTCGACAAGGTGCCGCAACCGGCGAGGCAAGCCATCTTCCAGCGCGTGCCTTCGCCCTACGGCGTGACGGGCGTGTTTGCGGGGGAGACCGAGGCCGTGCACGAGCAAACGCTCAAGCGTTGCTACGAGCAATACGCGGTCCCCGTCACCGGGCAGGCCGACATCCTGATCACCGGCATCCCGTACATCAGCCCCTACAACGTCAACTCGTTCTTAAACCCGCTGCTCGTGCAGGTGATGGCCAACGGCTACCTGTTCAACCTGTACCGCGGTGTGCCCATGGTCAAAAAGGGCGGCACGATGATCGTGCTGCACC
>CAYLJT010000283.1:0-9784 GCA_964383995.1 uncultured Polyangiaceae bacterium | reverse complement strand
TGATGGCCTTGGGCCTCGGAGCCGCCCTTGGGGCCTTCACCGTGCTCGCGTTCGGCGAGCCTCCTCCCCAGGGCGATCCCCCCGATCCGCCGCCACGCGCGAGCCTCTCGCACTGGGTATTTCATGTCGATGTCCGAGACGGCGTGCTGTCCCTTGGCAAGGTCGACACCGTCACCTCGAAGCAACCCCTGGCCACGACGCGCGTCTTCGGCCGCTACGCGATCGAGCTTCACGTGGGCCGCGAGCTGCTCGATCGCGTGCGCTTCGACGTGCCCCTGCAAGGCGATGGCGCGCGCCCCCGCGACCGCGCCGTGCGTTCGCCTTCGTTCGAGCACGTGACGACGACGTTGCAAGTGCGCATCGCCGACAACCCCAGGGCGACCTTCATGGAGCTCGTGGACCGCTCCACGGGCCAACGCACGCGGTTCTTGTGGCCCCCTGGGCCCCACGGCGAGCTTACCGCGTGGGACGCGAAGCCCGCGGCTCCGGTCGCCATCGACGCCTCCGCGGACGCAGCGAGCCCCGACGCGGGCGAGGCCGACGGCGCCGACGGGACCGACGGCGCCCCTGAAAATTGAGCGAAGGCCGGGACGCATCGGCTAGACTGAGCCCATGTCGTCGCGCGTCCTCGTGCCGGTTTTGTCGTGTTTGTTGCTGACCTCCACCGTCGCGCTCGCCGACGAAGCCGCCTCGAAGGACCCGAAGGGCATCGCGAAGAAGGACGAAGGCGCGGGCGATATTCGCCGCGATCCCGAGGGAAAAACCGGGATCAGCCCGTACATGGAGGCGATCGCGAAGGGGGAGCGCGCGTTCGTCGCCAAGGATCTCGAAGGTGCCCGTGGAGCCTTTCAAGAGGCGGTGCAGCTCGATGCGGGCCGCATGCTCGGTTTTTACCGGCTCGGCGAGACCGAGCTCGCGCTCAACAAGCTGGAAGACGCCGCGTCGAGCTTTCAAGCCGCGCTGAGCAAGAAGGGCCCGGCGGATCTTCAGGCCAAGGTTTTGTTCGCGTTGGCCGACATCGCGGAGCGCCAGCAAAAGTGGGCTGACGCCAAGGAGGCCTGGGCCAAATACGCCTCGTTTTTGCAGGAGAACGACAAGGCCAAGGGTTATCCCGCCACCGCCGACGAGCGCCAGAAGCAGATCGATCGACGCGTGAAGGACGAAAAGGACTACGGCGCGGTGAAGGAGCGCATCGCGAAGCGCCAGGCCGAGCGCGAAAAAGAGGCGGAAGAAAACGCCAAGAAGGACGCGCTCAACCGCTGAGCAAAGCTCAGGTGAGGGGCAGCGGCTCGGGACCGGCTTCGGTCCACTTGTAGAAGCCGGCGCCGGTCTTCTTGCCCAAGCGACCGGCGCGCACGAGCTTGCGCAGGATCGCGGGCGGGCGGAATTGCTCGCCGATTTCGCGGTGCAGGTGCTCCAAAATCGCGAGACGAACGTCGAGGCCGACGAGGTCGCTGAGCTTGAGGGGCCCCATCGGATGGCGGTAACCAAGCTCCATCGCGCGGTCGATGTCGGCCACCGACGCTACGCCGCTCTCGACCATGCGCATCGCCTCGGCGCCGATGGCGACGCCCAAACGGCTCGTCGCGAAGCCCGGCGTGTCGTTCACGACGATGGCCGTTTTGCCGATGCGTTTGGCGAACGTGGTGCACACGGCGAGGGTGTGCTCGGAGGTGCCAAGGCCCTTCACGACCTCGAGCAGCTCCATGAGCGGCGGCGGGTTGAAGAAGTGCAGGCCGATGGTGCGGTCGATGGCGCCGAGCCGCGTGCCAAGCTCGGTGATCGAGAGGCTCGACGTGTTCGAGGCCAAAATCGCGTGGGCCGGCGCGGCCGCCTTTACGCGACCGAGGACGGATACTTTGAGGTCCAACTGTTCCGGCACGGCCTCGATCACGAGGTCGATGTCGCGCGAGGCGACCTCGATGTCGGTGGCGACGACCAGCGCGCCGAGCAGCTCGCTGCGCGCCTCGTTGGTCATCTTGCCCTTTTCGACCAGCCGGTCGGTGACGCGACGAATGGAAGCGACCGCGGCCTCGACGCGGGCCCGATCGACGTCGTGCACATGGGTGACGCAGCCGGCCGCCGCGGTCACCTGGGCAATGCCCTGGCCCATGGTGCCCGTGCCGAGCACGAGCACCGTGCGAATGGTGCGAGACGTCTCGTTCATCGCGGAGGTTGGGCGGGAGGGGGCGCCGGCGGAGGCGGAACGGGCGAACCGGGGGGAACCGCGCGGCCTCCAGTTCGCTCGAGGAGCTGACGTTGCATCTCCTTCACGCGCGCCGGATCGCGCTGCATGGCGTCGCGGATCGCCGAAGAGAGCGCCGCCGCGGAGGACGTCGGGCGGGCCGCGGGCACGGGCGCCGTCGTGGCTGTGGGCTTCGCGACCGCCGCGGTTTTCTCGGCCGCTACGGGCCTCGCAGCGCCCTCGGCGGCGCTGCCGTCGGATGTGATGAGCAGGAAGGTCAACGCGCTGCCGAACAGCGCGAGGCCGAGGAGCGGGAGCCACATCGGGCTCTTGGGCTCGTCGTCAGGGAGGACCCGGATGGGCTCGCCGTCGAAGGCGTGCTCGTCGTGGTGATCGGATGCGTCGTGCGCTGAGTGGGCCGCGCTCATGGTGGGGCAGGGTTACTACGTTGCCCTCGGCTGTAAAGACCGCATGCCGATTGGGCCGTCGCTGGCCCTACATCGGCACCAGGCGGGACGTGAAGAACACGCGAATCGTCCCGACCTCGGCGCGGGAGCCGTCGAGCGTGAAGGGCACGCGCCGCGTCTCGCCCGCGAGCGAAAGCGTCAGCTCGCCGCGCAAGGTGCCGCGAACCTGGGTGTCGGCGCGGGAGATCTCGAGCACATAACGACCCGAGGGGAGGCCCGCGACCGACAGCGTCTCCGTGCGAAGGCTCGTCACGTCGCGCGCGGTGGCCACGATCTTGGAGGGCGCGCCCATCCACGAAATGCGCTTGCCGGTCGCGTCGATCAGGGCCACGTCGATGTCTTCGCTACCCTGCCACTCGGCGACGACGCGCACGTCGCCACCCAGGGCCTTCGAGGGATCCGCGGGCGGATTGAGCAGCAAACGCTCCACCGCGGGGCGGGTCTTGTCGTCGAGACCACGGCGCATCGCCGCCGCCAGATCGGCTTGCCCCATGCGCTCCGCGCAACGCAGGCCGTCCGAGACAAGCGCGGCGTCCGTGCGCGAGACCTCGGCGAGGGCGATGCGGTGCTCACACGCCAAGGCGGTATTTCCAGCCGAATCATGCAAGTTCACAAGGCGACGCAGGATGTCTTTGTCGCCTGGCCGGACGTCGGCGAGGCCACCGAGCACGCGCAACGCGCGGTCCCTCTCACCTTGCCGCGCGGCCAAATCGCCGCGCGCGAGGACGGCCTCGGGGTCGAGCGCGTCGCGCCCGCTCCAGCGAGCGGTGAGGTCCTGTGCCTCGCCGAGGCGGCCCATCGTCGCGTAGAGCGCGTAGAGCGCCACCGTGCGATCGCGGCTATCGGGCGCGAGGCGCAGGGCGTCTTCCACCGCGCTGAGCTTGCCGGCGCTCTCGCTCGCGAGGGTGTTGCTCGCTTCGAAAGACGCTTTGCGATCGAACACGCGCCTCATCGGCACGAGCCGGCGCGGCGGCGGCGCCCACCAATCGGGCTCGGCGGCGCGATCCGCGGAGGGCCCCGCCACGGGCTTGGACGCCGCAGGGGTCTTCGCGGGCGGCGGCGCCATGGTCGCCGTCGCGGCCGGCGCGGGGGGCGAAGCGAAGCCCTCCGACGCAGGACGACGCGTGCTACCGCCCGAACGGCCCATGCCGTCACCGAAGGTGTTGCCGAACGGATCGCTGGGAGAGAACGCGCCCGTGTCAGCCTTGCCCTTCGCGCTCTTCTTCTCGGACTCCGCGAGATCATCGGCCCCGTAGGCGTTCGAAGCCTCTTCTTCGGGCGCACCCTCGGCGTCGAAGCTCTCGCTGCTCGCGGTCACTTCACCCGTAAACGAAGGGGCGACGCTGTTTCGCACCAGACCGAAGGCGTCGAACATCGCCTCGCTTTCGAGGACCAGCAGCGACGTGAAGCGGCTCGCGACGGCGAATCGCTGAGAGAGCTCGATGATGTCGCCGCGCCGATCGGCATCCGGGCTCGCTTCGAGCTCGGCGATCTTCGAGGCCGCGTACAGCCTTGGAATAAAGGCATTTCCAGCGCTGGTCGTGGCCACGACGCGGAGCGGATAGGACTGCTCGAAGGACTCGTCGGCCACGCGCCCCGTGAGGCGCACGGTGCCGTCCACGCTATCTCCGCCGGTCATCCGCGCGAGCAGGAGCATCTCCGCGCCCGCCCGAATGGGCTCCAATTGCGCGGGCGTGACGGCCTCGAGGCCGCGCGGCAGCTCCACGCGCGGGTCACGCAGCATCACGCCGTAGGCCGCGCCGAGCACATCGAGCGCTGCGGCCGTGAGGGATTGGCCGGGCACGTACGGCACCACCACACCACCGCCGCCGCGCGCCATGGCGGAAAGCGACGTCGTGTCGCAATCGGCACCGAGGCCCACCGCGATCACCGCGCCGTCACGCCCGGGCAGCGCGGAGCGCACGGCCGCTTCGAGGGTCGCGGGTCGCGTTGCGCCGATGCTCGGCGTGCCGTCTCCCAGGTAAATCACGCGCAGTTCGCGGTTGTCCAAGCGCCCCGCCGCGGAGCGCGCCGACGCGACGGCGGCGCCCAAATCGCTCGCACCATCGGGCTCCAAACCACCGAGGAAGCGCTCCACATCGGCCGCGGCTTCGGGGCCGGGGCTCTTTGGATCGAAGCCCCGCGTCGAGCTGCCGCGGTCTCTCTCCTCGCCGCCCGTGAGCGACATCGGTTTGCACGAGGTATCGCAGGCCAGCAAAACGAAGTGATCGCGCCGGTCCATCTCACGCACGATGGTCGACGCGAGGTGCGTCGCGCGGGCGTAGCGCTCACCAAACATCGAGCGGCTCGTGTCCACCACGAGCACATGCAAACGCTCACGCTGCTCCTGCCAACGGGGCAGCTTCGGGCGAAGCGCGATGGCCACGTAGGGCGACGGATCGCGCAAGATGGCCTCGGCCTCGACCGCCTTGGGCGCGCCGCTCGCGCCCGTCGTCGTGGAGGGCAGAGGCTCGCGCGCAGGGCCCACGTCCGCCATGCGATAGGCCCAAGCGGTCACCGCCCGATCCCGATCGGGGAGCGCGTACTCCAGCGTGAGATCGCCGGCGGGCACGAAGCTATCGGCGTGCAACGCGAGGCGCTCCGCGTCCCCGGAACCGCCCGCACGCGTGAGCTCGTAGCCGCGAGCGCGCACACCCCACGCGGGATCGTTGCCACGCACTTCGACGTCGAGATCGAACGCTCCAACCGTCGTCGTGCCCCGCTCGTCGTGCGCCAGGGGATAGGTGAAACGGCGCACTCCGCCGGCCTGATCGACCACCTGCGTGTACGAAATCACGACACGCCGCGAGCCGCGCTTGGGGATGGGGAATATTTTGAGCTCAAACCTTCCACCCCGTTGCCACTCCAAGAGCGCGGGGTCACGCCAAGGGCCCGGGACCCAAATGATCTCTTCGCGGGGCTTGGGCGCCTTGGGCGCTGCGTTTTGAATGACGCCACGCCAAATGGCGGCACCACGGTCACGATCCACGAACGCGCCTTCGATCAGCTTGCCGTCCACTTCCAACGCGAGCCGCTCGATCTGCGCCCCCGGTGGGAGCGGAAATCGGAAGATGCCTTCGAGCTCTTCGTCGGTGTCGTTGGTGAACGTCTCGTCGACCTCGGTCCGCGCGACCACGTCCGAGACACGCACCTTCACGGCGTGCTTCGCGAGCCGCACGGCGCGATCTTTCTCGTTGGTTTGACCGGGCTTTCGGGCTCGAAGCTCGCCGAGGCCTCGCAGCAGGGGCTCCCCTTCGCCGCCCTCGGACTCGTCGAAGCTCGCGGCCTCCGAGAGCGACGATGCGTAGACCGTGGGCGCGGCGCTCTTCGTGAGGGTCGCTTCTTCCCCGGCGCGCGCGTCGATTTCGCCGTTTTCACCGCGCAAACGGGCTTGCCCTCGGGCAACCTCGACGGTCGCTCGCTCCGCGGTCGCGGTCAGCGCGAGGCGCCCCTCCGGGCTCTCGGCCTCGCCCGTGGGCAACAGCAAGCGGGCCACGGGTCCGTCGTCGGCCCGCGCAATTTGGGCGATCACAAACCCCGCGCCGATGCGTGCCGTGCGCTTTTCGGCGCCGACGAGCGTCACCTCCGAGCCTCGATCGAGGTTCAGCACCGAGCCGTCCGCGAGGGTCACGCGGGCCCGTGTGCGCGCGTCCGTCTTCAGCGTGCTCCCCGCGGCCACCGCCGCACCTTCGGCGGCGTCGCTGCACGCGCCCTTCTCATCGCACAGGCTCAGCCCACCTTGCTTGTCGGCGCCCGCGCGCGAGACCGTGGCCACCTTGCCCGACCAGGCTTCGGACGACGTGCTCGAGCTGACGATGGAGCCCGGCGCGCCCACCGACGAGAGCACCAGCGCGGCCGCGGCCGCCGCTGCGAGCAGCGCACCACCACCGACCAGCGCGACGGGCCAACGGCGCCCGCGGGGGGTCACTTTGCGTTCGACGACCGGCTTCGATCGGGCCACGTCCGCCGTGCGAATCGGCGCCTCGGCGGTGGCCGCAGGGCTTACTTTTTCAGAGTCCGTCGACGGTTTTGTCTCGGACACGGCGGGACGCGGTTCCGCCTCGCGCGTGCTCAGCACGGTAGGGTTCGTGGCCAGGTCACCGCCGGTGGGCTCGACGCTCGTATCGGGGCGCGTGGCGCTCACCGTCGCGATCGGAGCGCTCGCGGCGGAGGCCTCCACCAGCGTCCTGCCCGACGTCACGGGAGGCGTCTCGGGACCGTCTTTTCGAGCATCGAGGACACCCGCGACGAGCTTGGCGGCGAAGCCCTCGGGCTCACGGAAATCAGCCCCGGCGCCCTTCACGAGGTCGCCCGCGCGCTCCGCGTCGAAGCGACGATCGCGGCATGCATCGCACTCGGCGATGTGATCGTAGAGGGCCGAGGGGGCCGTGCCCGCGACGACCTCCGCGATGGCCTCTTCCACCTCGCGACAACCCGCTGCACCGTTTTGCGTTTCCATGGTCATTCCTCGCCAATCATCGACCGCATTCGAGTGAGCGCCCGGCTGACGCGCTTGCGCGCCGTGGCTTCGTCGACCCCCGTGGCGTGTGCGACTTCGCGAAACGCGAGCCCCGCTTCGTAGCGCAGCGTCACCGCTTCACGCTCGCTCGGCTTGAGCTCCGACAGCGCGTTTCGCGCGCGCACGGCCCGCTCGTGCTCCAGCGAAAGGTCCTCGGCGCCGGGCGCCCGACCCGTGTCGTGGACGAGCCGCAGCCGCGCATCGCGCCGCGCCCGCTTCTCCACGTGCTTCGCGCACACGCGCCGGGCGATCCCGAACAGCCACGCCCGCACCGAGGCCTCCCCCCGGTATTGAGGGAAGCCGTCGTAGGCGGCGATCAACACCTCTTGCGCGAGCTCTTCGCTGTCCGCCTGGGAGCCCGTGAAGGCCATGCACAGGCGACCGAGCGCCCCCGCATAGCTCGTCGCGCACCTTTCCAACGCCGACCGGTAGTCCGAGGCGGCGATGAGCCGCTCGATCACGCGAGCTTCCTCACCGCGGTCCTCGACCGCATTCGGATCCATCATCGTCGCCGCCAGGCCCATGTCTGCCTCTTTGCCCGCCATGTGTCCCCGTGGGTCGCGTTCGTGACCGTTTTTTTTCAGCGTACCCGGGAAAGCTACCCGGGCGGCTCGCTCGCTGGATCGGCTCTTGCTCCGCCCCCGCCACGCCCAAAGCGCAACGAGGAGCAACTGGCCATGACAAAACCCTTCGCTTTCAATGACGCCGAAGGAAACTTGCCCGAATTGAACGAGCCGTCCCGCAGACTGTCGAGAGCGGGCTACACTGGGGTCGTGAAAAACGGGCAACACTCCGAGACTTCGTGCCGCTCGAATCCGCCCGCACCGCGGCGAGCACGATGGCAGGTGGGCGGGCTCATTGCAGGGGCGTTGATCGCCCTGCCCCTAACGGCGTTTGCAGATCCGCCGGCCGACGATGGGGAGGTTCGCATCGATCTCGATGCGGAGACCATGGATCGGGTCCGCGCGGCCGCTGAAAAAGCGGCGCAAGACGTCATGAACGCCGCGGCGGCCAAGCCCGCGCAAGCGGCCGCGGCTCCGAAAGCCGACGACAAGAAATCGCTCTCGCCCGACGCGAAGGCGCAACGCGCGATCGTCACCATCGAGCGTGGAGGTCAGCCCGTGGGGCTCGGCACCGTGCTCGCGGGCGATGGTCGTGTGCTCACCGCGCTCTCATCGCTCGGGTCGGGCAACGATCTCGATGTGCGCTACGCAGACGGCCACACCTCGCGTGTGAAGGTCGGTCATCACGATCGCGCGTGGGACCTCGCGCTGCTCGTACCGCAAACCGGAAAGTGGCTCGAAGGCCTCTCGCCCTCGCCGCGCGATCCGGTGCGTGAAGACGCGACGATCCGATCGTTTAGCGGCTCGCGAGGCAAGGTGGTGAGCGTGCCGATGTCGCTCCGCTCGCGCACGGGACTGCTCGGTGGCGACGACAAGATCCTGAGAAACGCGATCGAGATCGGCAGCCGCGTGGCGTCGACGGATCTCGGCGCGCCCATCCTCGACGACGACGGTCGCGTTGCCGGTGTGGTCGCGCGTGGTTGTGCGCCGGCCGCGGGCGACAAACCGTGCACACCCGTCGCCTACGGCGTGCCGGTCACCGCGATTCGCTCATTCTTGCGCAACGTCCCCGAGGACGCCGTGCAACCCACCGCGTGGCTCGGCATCCAGGGCATCGCCGACGCGACCTCCTTCGCGAAGGGCGTGCGTGTCCTCGGCGTGCACCCCGAAAGCCCGGCCGACTCGGCGAAAATCGAGGGCGGCGACGGTGCGCAAGGGGATCTCATTTTGGCCGTCGACGGCGAGCCGGTGACCAACCCGGAGGCCCTCGCGGAGGCCGTTCGCAAGCACGGCGTCGGCGACAAGGTCCCCGTCTTGATCTTTGGCGATGGCAAGTACCAGCTCGTGGACGTCGTCCTGCGGGCGCTACCCGACGTGGCTGAGGGTTCGGAGGCCGAGGCTCCCGAGGCCCCCGCCCAGGTCGCGGCCCCGGAGAAGCCGGCTAAGCCTCAAAAAATTCAGCGAAATCCGCCGAAATCCCCGCCCCTTCCGCCGCTCCCCGGCCGTCGTTGACGGGCGTGTTGCTCGACAATTGACAGAACGCCTCGGTCCCCCGCACGATCACGCTCCAGCAGAGCCCCGAGCGTTTTGCTCGTTCGAAGGATGCCCGTGCCCCATCGCATCGAAGTCGCAGGCGAAACCAACGTCGGCCGCAAACGCAATCACAACGAGGACAATTTCGCCATCTTCCTAGATCAGGGGCTGTTCCTCGTTGCCGATGGCATGGGGGGACACGCCTCGGGCGAAGTCGCCTCGAAGATGGCGGTGGACTCGATCCACGAGTTTTTCTCGGCCACGCAAGACGATCCCGAGCGGACCTGGCCCTACAAAATGGACCGCTCGAAGGGCTACGACGAGAACCGTCTGATCACGGGCATCAAGCTCGCGAACCTTCGCATCTACGAGACCGCACAGCGCGAGTCGAAGAAGCGCGGCATGGGCACCACCTTCGTCGGCATGTTCGCCGTCGAGGACGGCGTCTACGTCGCGCACGTGGGCGACAGCCGTGTGTATCGCTTCCGCGAGGGCAAGCTCGAGATGCTCACCGAGG
>CAYLJT010000282.1:0-9785 GCA_964383995.1 uncultured Polyangiaceae bacterium | reverse complement strand
CGCATCGACTGGGACACGGGGCCGAGCGGCCGCGTCACGCCCGTCGCCATCGTGGAGCCCGTCGAGCTGGCGAGCGCGATGGTGCAGCGCGCGTCGCTCCACAACGCCGGCCTGGTGCGCGCGCTCGGCATCGGCGTGGGCGACGAAGTGCTCGTTTCCCGCCGCAACGACGTGATCCCGTACGTCGAAGAGGTGGTCGAAAAGAAGGGCGCGGAGGCGCAAACGCCCACCACCTGCAGCGTGTGCGCGAGCCCGCTCAGCGTGGAGGGCGAGTACCTGTACTGCCGCAACAACCAGTGTCGCGCCCTGGTCGAGGGGCGCATTCAGTCCTTCGTGGGCGCCATTTCGGCCCTGGAGTGGGGCGATAAGTTGATCACCCAATTGGTCGAAGCAGGCCTCGTCAAGGAGCCCGCGGACCTCTTTCGCTTGACTGTCTCGGACATCGCCGGACTGGAGCGACGCGGCGAAAAGAGCGCGGAAAAATGCCTCAACGAGCTGCGCTCCAAGCTACCGCTCTCGCTCCCGGTGTTCGTCTCGGCCCTGGGCATCGAGGGCGTGGCCAGAGAGACCGCGCGGCTCCTAGTGGCCGCCGGCTACACCAGCATGGATGCGCTGTTTGCCGCGACCGAAGAGGAGCTCGCGAAGATCGTCGGCCTCGGCCCGATCAAAGCGGGCATGATCGTGCGCGGCCTAGCGACGCGCAAAGACGAGGTCGCGCGGCTAGCCGAGGTGGGCGTCGTCCCCGTGGCGCCCACGTCGGAGGGGCCCCTCGCGGGCAAGAGCTTCTGTTTCACAGGCACCCAGTCTCTGCCCAGGGCCGAGCTGACCGCGCGCGTCGAAAAGGCGGGTGGAAGGGTGCTCTCGGGGGTCACAAAGGACCTCAGTTATCTCGTGATCGACGACCTGGCCTCGACCTCGACCAAGGCGCAAAAGGCCCGCAAATACGGCACCCAATTGATCACCGAAGCGGAGCTCTTGGCGCTGGCTCAGGGGCAATAGCGGCTCGTCGGGTTGACGGAGCTGCAGGTGTTGAGCTTGGCGCTCTGCCCCGCGCCCACACTGACGGTCTCGATGTGGATGTGGGGACCGGAGGAACAGCCGGAGTTGCCCGCGTAGGCCAAAAGCTCGCCTTGATTGACGTGGGTGCCATTGGAGACGCCCGGTGCGAGGTCGTTGATGTGCAGGTAATAGACGTAAAAGTCGTTGCCACCCACGTTGGGATCGCCGCAGTCGCTCTTCAGCTTCACGTAGTTGAAGGCGTTCCAACAGGCCGAGTCACAGCCATTGTTGTAGCAGTTGGGGTAGCCCAGCGCGCTTGACACCACCGTACCGGAAATGCCGGCGTAGATGGGCGTTCCTATCGCTGTGCCGTAGTCTACCCCGTAGTGCGAGCCGCCGTTGCCACAGGCGCTGTACGACTGCGTGAGCACCCCGGGAGGTTGGTTGACGCAACAGCCTCCACCGCCGTTGGGCGCGCAGGCGTCGGCCACGCCGGGGGGGTTCATCTGGCACCCCGCGGGGCACAACGTGGACGACGCCGTGGCGTTGTTTTGGCAGTCGTAGAGCGTGTTGGGGTCGCCGGTGCCCAGCGAGCCGCCACAATACAGGCCATTTCCAGCGTTGGCTTGCGCGCAGGGGTCGCCCTGAGGTTTGCAGTTGTCGGGCACGCCAGGCGGCTGCACCTGGCAGCCCGCGGGGCAGTCCTCGGTGCTGGCCGTGGCGCCGTTTTGGCACTGGTAGAGCTTGTTGACGTCGCCGCCGCTCAGGGATCCTCCGCAGTAGGCGCCGTTGCCGAATTGAGCGGAGGCGCAGGGATCGGCGGCTACCGGGTTGCACGCGCCGTTGGAACAGCCGTTTTGACAGCCCATGGCGGACTGGGTGACGCCCCCCGAACAGACATACACGCTGTTGTGATCGGCGAGGCCGCCTAGCTCGGTGCCGCAGTGGGCGCCGTCCGACGCTCCCGCACAGGGGTCGTCGCTCATCCCACCGCCGGCACCGCCTGCGCCGCTCGTCGTCGTCGCGCTGGAGGCGCCGCCCGTGCCCGTGCTGCTCCCGGAGCCCCCGCTGCCCGAGGTCAACGTCGCGTCGCCCGAGGTCGACGACGAAGGCCCCTGCCCCGAGGTCTGCGTGGTGCCTCCGTCACCGCCCTCGTCCACCTCGTCGCTCTTGGCGCAGGCCGCGCCCAGCGCGGCGAGGAACAGAGGTGCGACCAGGACCAAAGCCGAGGAGCGGAGTGCCATCACCCTAGCCTATCGGAACCTGCAAGCGAACGGCAATCCCGGCGCGATCGTAGGGCCTCAAACGACTCCCGCGGCGAGCGCTTCGTCCGAGACAAAAGCGCCACGCCCGGGGGCGATGCGGAGCGATGTTACGCAGAAATCGTGGGGCCCCTTGCGCGCGCTGCGGCCGGCCTTTATCGTGACGCGGCTGGGGTAAACGGGAATGGTCAGAAACTCGCGCCACATGTCGTATCGGTCCTCGGCCCAAGCGAGGACCCCCTAGCGCATGTTGTCGAACCCCACGCCCTTCGCGGCCGAAGCCGCGCCTTTTTTCGACGAACGGGGGGTCGACGTCGTCGTCTTGTTGCTCAAAGCCACCTTCCTGCGGCGCGGCGGCGCCCTGGTGATGGCCGACGCGCAGGTGCCGGTTCGCCTCGCCGACGTGCCGACCGACCCCGCGGCGGAGGCCGAGGGGCGCATGACAAGTGTGCGTTATCCGAGCGACGTGGGGGGCGAAAAACCGGGCGCCGACGTGGTGGTGGTGGGCAGCGCGTTTGCCACGAAGCCCGTGCAAAACGCCGATATCGCGGTGCGCGCGCCGGGTAGGTCGTTGGCCCTGCGCGTCCACGGCGAACGGCTGTTTTACAAGAGCGCTGTGGGTGTCAAGGTCGGTCCCGCCACGCGCTTCGAGCGCGCCCCCGTCACCTACGAACGGGCCTACGGCGGCGCCTCCAAAGACGGCTCGCGGATCGACTGGCGCAATCCCGTGGGCCGCGGCGTGTGCAGCGACCCTTCCGACCTCGACGGTCTACCCGCCCCCTGCATCGAAGATCCCGCCCGGCCCATCGAAGGCGCCGAAGTTTCCCTGCCCGTCGGCATCGGCGCTTTACCCAGCTTTTGGCTGCCCCGCAGCGGCTTCGCGGGCACCATGGACGAGGCCTGGCAACGCGCCCGAATGCCGCTTCCTCCCGTCGATTTCGACCGCCGCTTCTACCAGGTGGCGAGCCCCGCCTTGCAGCTAGACAGGCCCCTTCGGGAAGGCGACACCATCGCCACGCACGGCCTTCATCCCGCGGGTTTGTTCGACATCACGGTGCCTGCGCTGCAGCCCCTCGCGCACCTGCGCCGCGCCGACGGTCCCCGCGTTTCGCTGCCGTTCGTGCTGGACACGGCGCTCCTGGAGCCCGAGCTCGAACGGGTGGAGCTGACCTATCGCCGCGTCGTGCCCCTCGGTCGCGGCGCCACCTTGCTTCGGGAGGTCCGCCTTGACGCCGACGCCTGAGCTGCCCCTGTTGATCGACGTGGACAGCTTGCCCGAGGCCCTGCGCAAGCCCATCCGCAAGGTCACTTGCGCGCATTTCTTCTGCGTCATCGCTGCAGGGCTCGACAACCTTCCCACACCCGCGGTGCTCGCGTGGCTCGGCGTGTCCGAGACAGCCTACGCCTTCGCCGGCCCCCGTTGGGAGGCTCGGGTAGACGCCGAGCTTACCCGGGAAAACAGCGCCTTCGACGAGCTTTACACCGAGCTTTTGGGTCGCGCGCTGCAGCTCTGGAGCCGCACCGTGCCGCCCCTCGACACCGACGTCGAGGCCTTCATCAGCTACCAAAAGCAAAGCCAGCTCGCCGCCCATCCGGGGCAGCTCGCAGCGCGCTCGGGGCTCACCGTGGGCGACGAAATCCGCCTGACGCGCCTGTGGCAGTCGCGCTTCCACGAGCCCGAAATTCGCGCCCAAGCGGCCCGTGCGTTGGCGGCGCCGCCCCTCCCCTTGCCGACTCTCTCCCCACCTCCGTTTTCCTTTCCGCCACGAGCTTCCGCCGGGCAAGAGCCCGCTTTGTCCGCGACACTTCCGCCCACCATGAGGCATTCATGATCGAACAAGCTGAGCTCGGAGTTCGGGGCTTGGCGGGCGCCGAGGTGGTGCGCGTCGTGGGCCGCGAGGCGATGAACGAGCTTTCTCGCTTTCACGTCGACGTCCTCACTCCGAGCGCGGTGGATGCGGCGGCGCTGGTCGACCAGGACGCGTTGCTGTCCTTGGCCGACCCGGCGGGACAGCTCGCGCATTTTCATCTGCTCGTGATCTCGGCCGCGCACCGTGGCCACTTCCAAGGAAAAGAACGCTACGCGTTGGAGCTGGCTCCGCCGTTCGCCAGGCTTTTGTGGAGGGTAAGCCACGAGATCTTCCAAGACAAAACCAGCCAAGAAATCGTGGCCTTCATGCTGCAACGCGCGGGCTTTCCCGCCGATCGGGTGGCGTGGCGGCTGGCCAGCCAATACGCCAAGCGCGTCTACACGGTGCAATACGGTGAGAGCGATTGGGCCTTCATCGCGCGGCTGTTGGCCGACGAAGGCATCAACTTCTGGCTCGAAGACAACGAAGATCGGGGCAGCATCGTGTTCGGCGATCACCAAAGCTCCCACGACGGCATCGAGGGCGATTCGCCCGTGGTCCCCTTCCACGATCCAAGCGGCCGCGCGGGGACGTCCATTGCATTTCACGCCCTGACCCGCAGCTACAGCATCGCCTCCACCAAGGCAACTGTCCGAGACATCGACGTGCAAAACCCAGCAGCTCCGGTCGACGGTGAAGCGGGCAGCGGGGCCCTGGAGGTGTTCGAATACCCAAGCAACCTGGTGCTGCCCGCGGCGGCGGCGGCCCGCGCCAAGGTGCGCCTCGAACAGCTTCGCCGGCAGCAAACCAGCCTCGAAGCACAGAGCGCAAACGCCCGCGTTCGTCCCGGTCGCGTGCTCCAAACGGTGGGCGCGGCCGACGATTGTTTTTCGGGGAAGCTGCTGGTGACGGCGGTGGAGCACCGCCTAACGCAAGCCTCGCAGAACGCGAGCGACGGTCTGCCTTACCAAAGCACGGCCACGCTCTGCCCCTTCGCGGGCGACGTGCCTTACCGACCTGCCCTTCCCTCGCCACCGACCGTGGAAGGTTTGGAGACCGCCATCGTGACGGGAGCGGCCGGCGAAGAGATCCACACCGACGATCTGGGTCGCGTCAAGGTGCGCTTTTTCTGGGACAGATCGGGGATCAAAGACGACAAAAGCTCGCGCTGGATACGCACCTTGCAGAGCAACTTGATGAGCCCGCAGGTATTGCCCCGGGTGGGTTGGGAGGTGCCGGTCGTATACGAAAACGGCAACCCCGACCGACCGTTCGTGCTCGGTCGGGTGTACAACGGCGGAGCACCACCGCCCTACGGTTTGCCTGCCAAACACGCCACGACCACGCTGCAATCGTCCACCTCCCCGAGCGACGGCACCACCCAGGAGATTCGCCTGAGCGACGACGCGGGCAGCGAAGAAGCGTTCATCCACGCGACACGCGATCAAACCGTCTCGGTCGGCGGCTCGCACACCGTCAAGGTCGGCGCCAACCGCACCGACGACGTCCAGAAGACACAAACCTTGGCGGTCGATGCGGCGCAAACGGCGTTGATTGGCGGCAATCAAAAGGTCAGCGTGGGCGCCGACGGCACCGTCGCGGTTCAGGGCGCGCGAGCCGAGACCGTGGGTGGTAGCGAGACGGTGGGCGTCACCGGCACCTACGCCGTCACCGTCGCCGGGGCCTACGTCGAAAACGTCGGCGCCCTGTACAGCCTGCGCTGCAACCAGTCGAACGCCACCATTCAGGGTGCATTTACCCAGGTGATCGGCGGTGCCCTGTCCACCACCGCGGGCCTCGGCTCCAACCAATCGGTGGCCGGCGCGCGCACAGAGCTGGTGAGCGGCGCGCGCAGCTTCGCCGCGGCAGCCACCTACGCCGACAGCACGAGCGGCCTCAAGCGCATCACGGCGGGCGCGGCCAACGAGAGCGCCGGGGCCAACCTTGCCATCAGCGCGGGGGCCAGCGTAAGCCTCCAGGCGGGGGGCGTGTTGTCCATCGACGGTGGTGGCAAGGTGGTGTTCGAAGCGGCATCCATTTCCGTCAAGGCGGCCACGCTCAGCGCCGATGGCGGCAGCAGCATGAAGCTTGGCGGAGCGCTCAAATCGTCGTCCACCGTCAAGCTCGACACGCCCTCCGCCAAGAAAACCAAGACGGTCAAGGTGCAAGGATGAACGCCACCTTCCAGCTCAACGTCGAAGGCGCCCCTGCCCTCGCCGTCCACGCCTTCGAGAGCTTCGAGCGCGCCCACCTGGGGGGCACCGTCCAGGTCGTGGCGCGGGTCGCCGAGGGCGCGCGGGGCGCCCTTGTCTCGGACGACCTGCTCGCGCAGCGGGCCACGCTCGAGATCGCGAGCGGCGACGGTCCGCGCGGCGCAGCGCGCCTTTTTCACGGCGTGGTCGACGCCGTTGAGCTGTCCGCCGAGGGCGCCGTCCTGACCCTGGTGCCGCGCGTGATGCTGCTGGCCGATGGCGCCGACCACCGCGTGTTTTTGGACCAAGACGCGGTGACCATCGCCGAAACGCTGCTGAACGAAGCGGGGCTGACCCTCGCTGTGCGGGTCGCCACGCGCCCGCCGTCGCGCCCGCAATGGGTGCAAGCGTTCGAGCCGGTGCTGGCGTTCATCCGCCGAATTCTCGCGGACGAAGGGGTAAGCTTCTGGGTCGAGCACACGGACGACGAAGACGTGGTGGTCCTCGCCAACGACGCGTCCGTCTGGGCCGATCTCCCCGGCGGCGCGACAATTCGTTTTCGGCAAGGGGGCGGTCTAGATAGCGAAGAGGCCATCACCCAGGTCGTGCTCGCCCACCAACTGACCCACGACGGCGCCGCGGTGACCGACTACAACCCGGAAAAACCGGCCGTTGATCAAATCGCCCAAGTGGGCGGCGAAGGGCGTCCGCTGTTCGCCTACCCCGGTCACCACCGCACACCCGAAGAAGGCAAGGCGCGGGCGACGCTGCTGCTCGAAGAGGCGATGGCTGAGTCGACGCTGATCCATGCCAGTACCAACTGCCGTTTCGTGGCCGTGGGCTCCATCGTCGAGGTCAGCGAGGCCCCCGACGACGCGGTCAACGGCCGCTTCCGCGTGCTCGAGGTGCGCCAGCGCGGCCGCGACTTTTCGGCCGTAAAGCCGGGAGAGCCGCGCTACGAGGCCGAATTTGTGGCCATCCCGGCCGACAAGCCGTTCCGTCCGCGGCGCGAGCCAAGGGCCAGCCTGGGCGGCTTGCAAACCATGAACATCATGGGTCCGTCCGGCCAAGAGATTCACACCAACGCCGACGGCCGCGTCAAGGCGCACTTCCGCTGGGATCGGCGCTCCCCCAAGGACGACAGCGCCAGCACCTGGATAAGGCCCCTGCAACCGGCCTTGGGCGGGGGCTTCCTGCTGCCGCGCGTGGGTTGGGAGGTGTTGGTAGGTTTCATGAGCGAGCCCGCCGCCACGGGCGACACCCCGATCGAGCTAGGCCGCCTGGTCAACGGCGAAGCGCCGCCCGCCGAGGCCCTGCCTGGACAAAAGGTAAGGTCCAACTGGGGCAGCCAATCCACACCCGGCGGCGGCAAACAAAACCAGCTTCGTTTCGACGACGCGGCGGGCGCCGAGGGCATGCACATCAACGCGTCGAGCAACTTCAACGAGCGCACCGAAAACGACAAGGTGGTGACGGTGACCGCCGACGAGACGAACGTGGTCGGAGGCAACCACGTCAACACCGTCACCCTGCAGCAAATTACCACCGTGGGAGCGGCCCAAACCTACGTCGTCAGTGGCAACCGCGATTTGAGCTCGATCGGCGCCTTCGGCATTTCGGCGGCCAGCGAAGCCGTGACCGTGGGCGGCAGCCGCGACTTCACCGTGGGCGGCGACTACGAGACCAAGGCCGCGTCGCTATCGCGCGTGGTAGGCGCGGCCGAAAACGTGGTCGCCATTCAGGAGACCAACCGGCACGTGTCCGGAGCCTCTAGCATTGCCATGGGCGGCACCTGGGCCGAAATCGGCGGTGTAAGCGCCTCCATGGGTGTGCTCGGGGCCAGCACGTTGACGGTAGGCGGTCCGCTGTCCATCCGCGCGCCCAACGTCTCGATCAACGCGACCACGCTGAGCGAAAGCTACGCCGGTCTGTACAAAGGGCACGCCGGAGGCAAGCTCACGGTAACCGCGCCGAGCGTCACCCTGAAAGCGGGAGGTGCCCTGAAGGCCAAGGGTGCCGATGTGTTCTTCAAGGCCAGCTCCGAAATTAGCATCAAGGCAGGCGGAGTCACCATCACCATCACCCCCGGGTCGATCACCGTGAAGGGCGACCTGAAGGGAGACTCGACGAGCGTAGTGACCACGAAGGAAGCGATAGGATGAGCGCCAAGCGAAGAGCGAAAGTCCCAACAGAAGCGGTCCCGGCCAGCAAGGTGGTAGCGTTGCGAGCGGGCGACGGAGCAGCCCAGCCAGATCTGGCCCCCGGGGCGCATTTTGCAAGGCTAGAAGCGCGCCTGGAAGAGGGCCGCTACCAAGCCAAGCTGATGACCGGCGAGCGCCTGTCCGTGGGTCTAGCACCCGAGGTGGACGCGGAGCTGGCGGACCAGTGTCTGTCCGAGACAACCGTCGTGTTGGTGGGCCTGCTGGGGACGGAAGCGGTGGTGTTTGGAGCCCTGCGAACCAAGGCGAGCAAGGCCGAAGAGCTGCTATTGGAAGCACCGAAGAGGCTGGTTTTGCGAGCCGGCAAGGCCAAGCTGGTGCTGACCGCCGACGGCAAGGTCAAGCTGAGCGGAAGCGACGTGACCATCGACGCCCCACGCGAAGTGCGGCTCGCGAGCGCGCGGGTGGAGATTCCGTAGGGCCACGCGATGGGGACCAACTATGGCAAGAAGAACGTCGCCACCAAGGGCAGCAACCACGGCGCGGTGGGACCGGGAGCCATCAGCCTGGTCACGCCCCCCGCGCCCCCTGCCCCGACGCCGTTCGTCTACGTAGCGAGGTCCATCAACGCCAGCGGAACCAGCTCCAAGCTCCTTGTCGACAAGAAAGAGGTTCTGGTGAAGGGGTCAACGATGACCCTCGACCCACCCGCCAATCAGCCGGCGCAGTCCGGCGGCGGCGACGTGCTCACACACGGAACCAAGGACATCGCCGTCATGAGCACCGGCTCGGTGTGCTTGACGGTCGACGGCAAAGAGGTCTGCGGCGTAGGCGACATCGCGATCATGAATGTTCCCAACAAGAACATGAAGATCGCCCAGATGCAGGTGCCCCTCTTGGAGGGAGCGGACTTCGACGCGGCCCAAGGCTCCTACGCGGCGGCTGCTGCGATGAATCGACTGTACAGGCGTGCCTACCCGCCCTCGACTGCCAACCAGACAACGGCCGGTCACCCCGTGGACCTCGGCACAGGCTACGTGGTCGACACCGCCGTCGACCTGCGTCTTCCGGGCTATTTCCCGCTGATTTGGGCGCGTTCCTACACCTCATCGTCCGCCTCGTACCGCGGCGCCCTCGGCAAGGGTGGTTGGACGCACAGCTTCGAGCAATGGATCGAACCTACCGAAACGGGCTTTCGCCTTCACGACGAAGAGGGGTTGCCTGTCGACTTCTTACCTCTCGATGGCTCCGGCAAAACCTTCCATCGCGGCAAGGGCTTGGAGCTTCAGCAGCATGGTCAGGTCTTCTACCTGAAGAGCGTGC
>CAYLJT010000281.1:0-9788 GCA_964383995.1 uncultured Polyangiaceae bacterium | reverse complement strand
CTCGACGGCGCGCGGCTCGAGACCATCAAGGCCGACTACGCCGAAGACGAACGGCGCGCTTGGCGGATACCGACCTTGGTGGGACCGAGCGCCGCCAGCCCCGGCGCGACCATCGCGGCGACGGGCGATCAGGGGCTCGCGCTCACCATGATCATGCCCTCCGATCCCAAGGCGCCCGAGCCTGTGCTCGTGCTGAGCCGCCGGGGCGAGGTCATCGTGACCTTGGCGGATCCGGAAAAACCCTTTCCACCCTACCATGGTTGGGGGGGTCGCCTCGGCCGTCCAGGGGATCCGCTGCCCCGTATCGCGGGGGTCACGCGGCTCGACGTGACCTCGCCGAAGGGGTCGGCGGCCGATGGTGGGCCGCCGTAGGTTCGAACGCAAATCCGGCTGGTTACTCTTCGAATTTACGACGGCTACGGTGCGCCGCCCGCGTATCCTCGGGTCGAGCAAGCAACCGCGCACATGCGTGCGTGTTCCCCGCGAGGGATGACGAAAGGCTTCCGAATGCGTTCTGCCGAAAAGCTCATGATTGCGTCCTCCCTGGCGGCCGCCCTCTTTTCCCTCGGCTGCAAGGACTCGAACACCGCCTACAACACCTCCGCGGAGGTGTGCGGCGCGCCTCCCACGAATGTCGAGCAAGAGCTGACGCACCAAGCCGAGGTCGAGATCAGCGACTACGTGCAGGGCGGCTCGGGCGCAGGCAACAAGCGCAAGCTTACGCAGGTGTTGAGCCAGCAGGGCCTCATGTGCGACGCCCTCGCGTACCGCGCGTGCATGGCTGCGTATGCGTCGGAAGCATCGGCCGAGCAGATGCAAGAGATGATTCGCGCCGCGTGGTCCGCGTGCGAAAAGCAAGCGCAGCTCCCGCAGCTCCCGCAGCCCGAGGCGCCCGCGACGACAACGACGCCGCCGCCGCAAGCACCGGAGCCCCAACCGGCGACCGTACCCGTGACCGCAGGCAACGAGGACTGGGGCCCAGGCAAATACATGTCGCAGGCCGTCTCGTTGGTCACGACGGCGGCGCAACGCGTCGAGCAACGCAGCGCGCTCGGCTTCGACGGGGACGCTTCGTGCGTGCTCGGCGCGTTCCTCCAGAAGGGCGGCAAGATCACGATGAGCCGGCCCTTCGAGCCCGGAAAAGAGTACGCGATTTTGGGCGGCGGCGCTGAAGGCACCCAAGACCTCGATCTCGCGGTGCAAGCGCCCGACGGCACCATCATCGCGAGCGACACCGAAAACGACGCGACCCCCGTGCTCGATTTCCACGTCCCCACGAAGGACAACTACCGCATCATTTTGGCCCTTCCGGCGGCCACCTACGACGGAACGTTCGCGGCGATCGCGATCATGAAAGAGGGCGGCTACCGCATTCCAACCGCGAACGTGACCAAGTCTTTCGGCGGCACCATCGACGCTGCCGCGCGGGCTTCGCGGCTCGTGCCACAGAAGTGGCCGAGCCTGGCGGGCCTGGTGTTCCACGAAGAAGAAGATTGGTCGTTCTTCGGCACGGTGCTGCTCGGTGGCGAGTCGATAACCTTCGGTGGGCTCGAGCTCAGGGGGCCGATGAGCGTGGTTTTGTCGGCGTCCGATGGCCAAACATCGAACATCGATCTGCGCGTCGAAGACGCGACGAACGGTGGCACCGAGGTCGCCAAAGACGACGAGGCCGACGCCAACCCCCTCGTCATCGTGAACCCCACGAAGGGCAACAGCTACCGCGTCGAGGTCTCGAACCCCGCTCAGAGCGGCCCGTCCCTCGTGACGACCCTCGTCCTCGAAGCCGAATAGCCTCGTTCGCGCCCGCGGCCACCGCCTGCTGATGGGCGGCGGTGGCACGCTGCAACGCCGAGCGCTCCGCTCAAAGCTTCTGCTTTTCGAGCCACGCGCGCAGCACAGCCTCATGCTTGCCACGCTGAGCCGCGCAGAGATGCACGGCCTCCTTAGCGCCCGCGAGGTTGCGCGGCCCGCCCACGTAGGAGGCGCTACGGGGGCCGAAGACCGCCTCGATTTCGGCAACCTTCGCGTCGTCGCAGAAGCCCGCGCCAAACCACGAAAGCCCCGCGGTGCGTCGCTCCGGCAGGCGCGCCGCGAGGGCGTCGACGTTCTGAACGAGCCACGCCCAGACCTCGTCGCGTTCGTCGAGATCACTTGTTTGAGCTCCAACGATATCGAGCATCTCCGAGACGCGCATGCGGCTGTCGAAGGCGAGCGCGCGGGCGCGCGTCGCGAGCTCGGGACGCCGCGTGTAGCCGAGGGCCCCGATCAGGCGCGAGCGGATCACGGGATCTTGGCTGGCGAAGGCCATGTTCTCGACGTGCTCGAAGAGCGCAGCGTCGCCCTCCTGCACCGCCACCGCGATAGCGAGGCCCGCAAGGTTGGCATCCACCGCGTCGCTGTGCAGCGCGCCGTCACCTCCGAAGCCCAAATACGCCATGCCCCTTCGTTTGGCCTCCGCGCGCACCGCCGGCTCACGCGCCGAGAGCGCCAGGTAGGTCAGCAATTTCGGCCGCATTTGCGCCATTTCCGGCGTCTCTTTGGCAGGCCCGCGGGGCACCCAACCAAGCTCCTTCGCGCGCGCCGCGTACAGCTTGCGACCAAGCCGTTCGATGGCCAGGCGCGAGGACGGATCGTCGAGCCACAAGCGCGCGCGCTCCAGCATGCGCATGGGCACCATCGCGACGAATGGGTGCGTGTCGGACGCGAGCGGCAAGAGCCGCTTCAGCACCTCGCTCGCGTCCACCGTGCCCGCGCCGAGGGCCGCTTCGAGGGCGTTGGCGAGGGACAAGCGCTCGCGGACCGACAGCGACGCGCGCCCCTTTTGCAGGAGCGCGTCGAGGTCCTTCGGGGGCATCGAGAAGCGGAAATAGCCGGCCGCATCGGCGTTCGGCATGACCCAGTCGGGGCACGCATCGCCGAGGGGCAGATCGCCTTCGCGGGCGGTGAGCAAGGTGCACGCGACCTGCACCGTTTTGTCGACGCCGAAGCGCGCGCAGAGCGGTAGTTGCCAGAGACGAGCCGGATCGTTCAGCGAGCCGAGGGGCACGTAGCGCGATTGGCTCAGGTGCAGGCGAGGCTTGCCATCGCACACGACGCTCGCCTCCACGAAGGGCACGCCCGTCTGAAACAGAAACGAGCGCATCGGCGACGCCACGTCACGTCCCGAGGCCACGGACAGCGCCGCGAAGAGATCATCGGCCGTTGCCGAGCCGAACGCGTGATCGCGCAGGTAGCTCTGAACGCCGCGCTGAAATGTCTCGGGCCCGAGCCAACGCTCGAACATCGCGAGCACGCTGCCGCCCTTTTGATAGGTGATCGCGTCGAACGCGTTGGAGATGTCGTCGCGGGTCGCGACGTCCTCGCGGACCCGACGAGCGCTCGCCAGGCTGTCGGCGTCCATGGCGTTGAAGATCCCGCCCATCACTGCCACGGGGGCTTCATTTTCAGGGAAAACGGCGTCGACCGTGCGAGCGCCCATCCAGGTCGCGAACGACTCGTTCAGCCAAATGTCGTCCCACCACGGCATGGTCACGAGGTCGCCGAACCATTGGTGCGCCAGCTCGTGGGCCATCACGCTGGCGAACGCGCGACGTTGATCGAGCGTCGCCTCCTTCTCGTCGACGAGCAAAAGCCAGTCGCGAAACGTCACCAGGCCCGCGTTCTCCATCGCGCCGCCGCGGTCAGGGACGGCAACGATGTCGAGCTTGTCGTAGGGGTAAGGCGTGCCGAAATAGCGCTCCAACGAAGCCAAAATCGCGGGCGTGTGGGTCAGCGCATAGGCAAGCTTCGACCCCTGCCCCTTGGCCGCGATGCCGCGGAACGCAAGGGGCGTCGAGCGCACCTCGTTCGGCGGGATCAGCGGTGCATCGACGATATCGAGGGGGCCAACGGTGAGCGCGAGGAGGTAGGTCGGGAGCGGCGCCGTGGTGGCAAACGTCAAGCGATCGAGCCCGTTGCCCGCGGGCGCGCGGGTCAGCTGCTTGGTGTTCGCCGCCGCCGCCATGCCCTCGGGCACGAACAGCACGACGTCGAAGGGCGTCTTGAAGGCGGGCTCGTCGAAACAAGGAAACATCTGCCGCGCGGCGATCGCTTCGAGCTGCGTGTGAACGTAGGCGTCGCCGCCGACGTCCACGCGAAAAATACCCATCGCGTCGCGGGTGTAGCGGCCTTCGTAGGCCACGTTCAGCGTGATGCGCCCGGGCCCCACCGGCTCGCTCGGACGCACGGCGACTACGCCGCCCGCGCCCATCTCTTCGTACGTCGCCGGGATGACCCGGCCTTGGAACATCACCACCGTTTGTTTTGAGCTCAAACCTTTTCCGTGGAGCCACAGCACGTTTCGCGTCGTGGCAAGGTCGACGTCGATCGCGACGGTGCCCGCGAAGGTGTCGCGGGTGGGCACGATTTCGAGGGCCAGCGTGTAGTGCGCCGGGCGCGCATCGGCGGGCAAACGGGCCGTCGGCGGCGCCTCGGGGGGCGCGACCGCCACAGGTGCCACGTAGGCCTGTGGCGGAGGAGGCGGCGGGGCCATCATCCGCTGGGGATGGGGCGCGGGCCGCGCGCAGGAGGCGACGAACATCAGGAGGCTGGCGAGGAAGGGCGTGCGCGACACGGGCGCGAGGCTACCAGAACGCTGGGGTCGACCTCGCCTCGACTCGGACCTCGCGACGGGCTATGCCCCGAGGCCCACGCAGCCCGGGAGCGGATCTCATGACCAAGTTCACCCTGACCCACACCTTCGATTGCACCGTCGCGACCTTCTGGCAGGTCTTCTTCGACAGTGACTACAACGACAAGCTCTACAAGGGCGCTCTCGGCTTCCCCGAGTTCAGCGTGATGGAGCAAAAAGAGGGGGAAAAGGAGGTCACCCGTCGCTGTGGCGGTCAGCCCAAGATGGATGTGCCGGGGCCCGTGGCCAAGCTGCTCGGCAGCAACTTCCGCTACACCGAAGAGGGGCGCCTCGACCGCGCGGCCAACACCTGGACCTGGAAGCTCATCCCCTCGACCCTCGCCGACAAGCTCATTCAAACCGGCAAAATGCGCATCGAGGCCATCGGCGACAACCGCTGTCGCCGCATCGTCGAGATTCAGATGGAGGCCAAAGTGTTTGGTCTTGGCGGCCTGATCGAGAGCGCCAGCGAAAAGCAGCTCCGCGATGGCTGGGAGAAGAGCGCAGTGTTTCTGACCAAGTGGTTGAAGGAAAAGAACCTCTCCACCTCCGCCTAGGCGCCATGGCGCACAGCTACCCAGTCGGCTCCAAGACGGTGGTCCTCTTTCGTGGTGACATCACGAGGGAGACCACCGACGTGATCGCCAATGCCGCCAACGCGGGGCTCCTCGGGGGAGGCGGCGTCGACGGGGCGATTCATCGCGCGGCGGGGCCGGGGCTGATGGCCGCTTGCCGACAGATCACGAAGACGCTCCCGGACGGTCTGCTCGCGCCGGGCGACGCGGTCATCACGCCCGGTTTTGGCCTGCGCGCGCGCCACGTCGTGCACTGTGTGGGCCCCGTCTACCGCGCCGAAGGGGCGCAGGCGCCCGTGCTGCTCGCCCGCTGCTACACGACGGCGCTGGCGCTCGCGGCGGAGGCGGGCGCCACGTCCATCGCGTTTCCGGCGATCAGCACCGGCGTGTATGGCTATCCGCTCGACGAGGCGGCCGCTGTCTCCCTGGGAGCCGTACGTGACTACCTGCTAAGTCACGAAGCACCCACGCTCGTGCGTTTTGCCTTGTTCGGCGAAGACGCGCTGAGGTCCTTCGAGGCCGCGGCGACGCGGCTCTTCGGCCCTTCCAGCGCGGCGTCTTGACGGTGGACAGGCGCGCGCTACTGCAATGGGCCGGCCTCTCGGCGGTTGCCGCCCTCGGCTGCAGCAGAGCGGAGCATAACGCCCCTCAAGAAAAAGAGCCTTCGATGCCCGCTCAAGACGCCAACATGCCTGTCGTCTTCTTGGCCCACGGCTCGCCGTTGCTGACAGACGACGCTACCTGGATGGCTGAGCTTGCGGCCTGGGCGCGCGCGCTGCCAAGACCCAAGGCGATCTTGATGATCTCGGCCCACTGGACGGTGAGCCCCGTGACCCTGGGGGCCACGACCACCCTGCCCTTGGTCTACGACTTCTACAATTTCCCCAAGAAATACTACGACATCACCTACGCCGCCCCGGGCGCGCCCGGGCTCGCCAAGCGGGTCTCCGAGCTACTATCGCCAACGCAGCGGGTCGCCCAAGATCCGACGCGGGGTCTCGATCACGGCGCCTACGTACCGCTCATTCCGATGTATCCGGACGCCAGCGTGCCCGTTCTCCAGATGTCGATTCCCACTATGGAGGCAGCGCCGCTGATCGCGCTCGGTCAGGCCCTTTCCGCCCTGCGGCGTGAAGGCGTGTTGATCGTCGGCAGCGGCTTCTTGACGCACAACCTGCGCACCCTCGACTTCGACCCCAACGCAAGGGCGCAGTCTTGGGCGCAAGAGTTCGATGCCTGGTGCGAAGGCGTGTTGTTCCGAAAAGACGTGGACGCCTTGGCGCAATACCGCAGTCTCGCGCCCGGTGTACGTCAGTCGCTGCCAACCCACGAGCACTTCGTGCCTGTGCTCACGGCACTGGGAGCCGCCCTGGACGGTGCCAATCAGGTCAGCTTCCCGATAACCGGTTTTACCTATGGGTCGATGACGCGACGGTCCGTCCAGTTCGGCTAGCGTCCCATCAGCGAAGTCCCTTTTGAACCTCGCTGCACCGCGTCCGCGGCGGCGCAGCAACGCGGCACTTCGCAGTGGCGCCAGTGTCCTGGCTCCGTCGTACGGTCATTCGACGCATTTCGAAGCCAGGACACGAAGGTCTCAGGGGCTGAACTTGACGATGTAGATGTCGTTGACGCCGGCGCTCGTCAGGGCGCCCAGGCCGAAGTCGACCATGCCGGCAAACTGACCTACGAGCAACGTGTTGCCCATGCCGTCGAGCACGACGCCGCCACCCGCCTGATCGGAGCCGTCGCCGGCGCCGTAGGAGAAGATGTGCTGACCGTTCGTGTTGAGCTTGGCAACAAAAGCGTCCTTGCCTCCGCCGGAGTTGATGGTGCCTCCACCGAAGTTGATGGTGCCCGCGAAGGTGCCCACGATAACCACGTCGCCTCCGGCGTTGGCGCTCAAGAAGCGGGAGCTCTGGTCCTGGGCGTCGCCAAAGATCTTTTGCCATTGATAGGTGCCCGCGCCGCTCATTTTCGTCAGCCACACGTCATTGACGCCAGCGCTCGACACGGCGCCACCGCCCAAGTCGATGGCCCCGGCCGTGGTGCCCATGAGGTAGATGTTGCCGGCGCCGTCGGTAGCGACACCGCTCGAGCTCTGGGCCGCAGCGTCGCCGTAGCGCTTGCTGAACAGGTGGTTGCCGTTGGCGTCGTAGGCGGCGACGAAGGCGTCTGTGGCGCCACCGCTGACCAAGGCGCCGCCGCCAAAGTCGACGGAGCCATTGAAGCTGCCAGCGACAACGATGTTGCCATTGCCGTCAATGTCGATGTCGTTCGGCGAATCGTCCATGGCGCCGCCAAATCGCTTGCTCCCCAGGTGATTGCCATTCCCATCGTACTTGGCGACGTACACATCGCGACCGCCCGCGCTCGTCAAATTGCCACCGCCAAAGTCGACGGTGCCGGCCAGTCGACCCGTCACGACGACATTGCCCATCGCGTCGGTAGCCACGGCGTGGGCCGATTGGTCGCCGCCGTCGCCAAAGCGCTTGGCCCAGGCAAAGACGCCCGCCGAGCTGAACTTGGCCACGAAGATGTCGTTCGAGTTGGCGGTGCTGGTCAACAAACCACCACCGAAGTCGATCGTCCCCGACATGCGGCCCGCAATAACGATGTTGCCATTGCCATCCACCGACACGTCCTGTGCCTCGTGCGTGCCAGTCGTCCCAAACACCTTGGCGATCGAGTAGTTGCCTGCGCTCGAGTACTTCGCGAAGAACGCGTCCGACGTCGTTACCGCGGCCACGCCGCCGCCGCCGAAGTCCACCGTGCCCGCGGTGCGACCGCAAATAACCAGGTTGCCGTTGCCGTCGACGTCGACCGCATAGCCCCGCTGCTCGGCGGCGTCGCCGAGGCGCTTTTGCCAAAGAGGAGCTCCCAGACAAACGGCGTCGGAGCCGTCGCAATCTTCATCGGCGTTGTTGCCGCATGTGTCGGTCGTGGGCAGGACTTCTCCCATGCAAGGCCCAAAGTCGCTGCCGTCCGGCAAACAGGTCTCCATGCCGGAGACGCACGTCCCTACGCCCTCGGTCCCCGCCGGGCCGGTGTAACAGGCTTGAACGTCCCCGGGATTGCAGGGCAATGCGCCGCCCGAACCGTCGCCGCCGACCCCCATGCCGCCTTGGCCCGTGCCGCCGGCACCGCCGCCGCCACCGCTGCTGGTCGTCGTAGTTGCGGTTGTGGTTGTGGTGGTTGTCGTGGCGGCATCGCCGCCGGAGCCTCCTGCACCGCCAGTGCCCGTGGTGGTCGTCGACGTGCTGCCACCGCCATCGCCGGTCGTCGAGCCGCCCGACGTGCTGGAACCGCTGCTGTCGTCACTGCTACATGCGACAAACAGGGCCATTCCGCCCACGATCATCGCGGCTAGACCCGAACGTGCACGCCAGTCCCGCCCAGTCCGAAAGGCTTTGTCGTTCACAATGATGCTCCCTCTGGTAGTCCAATACCAAGTTGAAGTCTGGAGGGTAGCTTGGATTGTGCGGTCCGTGTGCAAAATTGTCGCACTTAAGCGGCGCGGGGGCGGGCGCCCTCTTTCAATCGGAAATGACGATCCGTGTCCCGTCACGAACGAGCTTTGCAATCTCATCAATTTCTTCGTCGTCGAGGGCGACGCAACCGAGGGTCCAGTCGGTCTCTTTGTGGACGCCGGACAGCTTCGGGTTACCGACTCCGTGAATGCCAATTCCGTGGCCCACCCCCCGCCCTGCGGGCACTTCGCCGTTCTTCTTGAGCTCGGCGTAGCGGGCCCGGTCCTCGTCGTTGGGGTAGCTCACCACCAAAAACTGGTGAAAAAGCCCCGGAATTCGGCCCGTCACCCGGTAAGTGCCGACCGGCGTCTTGGCGTCCCCCTCAAACTGCTTGGGTCCCGGCCCGCCCCACCCGATGGCCACTCCGTAGGTCTTGATGAGCGCCTCGTCGGCGAAGAGGCTCAGGGTGTGATCGCTCTTGTCGATCCGAATTTCAGTCGCCTTTCCGGGCCCCGAGCTGGGCTCCGCGTGGAGCCCAGCGGGCGCTGGGGCGAAGAGGGCGGCGGAAGCCAGGGCGAAGTGGGCGAGGCGGCGGATCGCGAGGGTGAGCTTCATGCCCGTTCATCGGGCCACCACCGCCCAGCGTGACGAACGCCATGGGATTACACCAAGGCTCCCTCGACGCCCGCTTCATCGATGGACTTTACCGCGCGTTTGGCGCGTTTGCGGATGTCCACGTGCAGCTTCTCATCGAAGTTGATGGCGCTGAACGCCGCGCGAGCCTCGATGCGTCGCCCGGCTCCCGCGTACGCCTCGGCCTCGTTCCAACGGAGCTTCCAGTCCCGTTTGCCCATGTCGGGCACCTTGGCCGCGTCCGCCAGGATGACATCGAATTTGGCCTGCTTGCCGAGCTCGTTCCAGTACTCCGCGCGGAGGTCGTCGTCGGCGGGAGCCAGCTCGCAGGCCTGGGCGAACAAGGCGAGGGCGTCGTCGACGCGGCCTACGACCACATAGGCCCGAGCGAGGGAACGAAGAACTCCGGGGGAGTTGGCGTGGGTCTCCGCGAAGGCCTTCAAG
>CAYLJT010000280.1:0-9809 GCA_964383995.1 uncultured Polyangiaceae bacterium | reverse complement strand
TCGCTGATCGAATCGCCGAGCACCACCAGCGAGCCGAGGGTCGGAAGGCCGACCGGCAAGCTGCCTCCTTGCCCCTGTCCACCTTCCCCAGCACCGCCCTCCCCCGCGCCGCCCGAGCCCGTGGCGCCGCCGCCACTTCCGCTCCCGCTGGTGGACGAGCTGCTGGACGCCACGCTCGCGCTCTCGCCGCCACCTCCTCCGCTTCCACCGCTGCCGGTGCCGCTCGCGGCCGTGGTCGATGTGGAGCTCGGGCCCGCGCCCCCGCCGTCGTTCGAGGCATCGCCACCTCCGCAGGCCGCGACAAACAGGCACGCCACCAGAGATATGTTGGCCAAGCGAAGCATGGGTCCTCCTCGACATCTTCCCTTGGGAAGCGTCGTTTCCACTCTTGGTAGATAACTATGGCAAGGACCGAACCAAGAGCCCAAGCGCCTGTTTCCGAGGACTTACCGTCCCCGTGCGCGGTGCTCTGGATCACCGTGGATGGATCGCGGGCTATCCATCCAGAGGGACAGTTCGCGCCGCGAGGGCTTCGTGCGGAGCGTCGTCAGCGGAAGCGGACCTCGCCCACGTAGCGAGGCAGCACCGAGCCCGCGTGGGACCCGCAGCTCGTGACCTCGGTGTAGGTTCCGGTGTAGTGGGTGAGAAACCAGACGCTCTGGGGGTTCATGACCGACTGGCCGCCTTGGGCGCAACTGAACTTGAAGCCGCTCTGACCCGCATAGCTGTTGCCACACGAGATGCTCCCTGCCGTGTCGCGACCGAAGAAGGCGAAGTTGCCGGTGGTCGTCGTGTTGCCGCTCGCGTTGACCAGACTGACCGGGCTCAACAAGAAGTCGGGGTTGGAGGGCGAGAGCGAGCTCGTCAAGGTCGCTACGGAGAGGCCCGTCGCCTTGGTCCAATAGGTCGTCGCGGCCTTGTTGGTGCTGTCGTAACAGAAGTACTGGAGGTCGAGCGTGCTCTTCCAGGTGGGCACGACCGTGGAGAGACCCACCGTGAACTGGTTCGAAGACGGTGTGCCGCTGGCGAACGTGGTCGAGAGCAGCGAATGCGCGCCGACCGCGGCCTTGAACTCGTAGTCGCCGCCCACGCCGTTGGTGTCGGAGGCGCGTGCGAGCAGGGTCCAACCGCCGCCGTCGGTGGTCATGTCACAATACACCGACAGGGAGGCGCCTGGTCCACCCTGATCCGGATCGACGGTGTACAGGCCACTGCCCACCGACAAACCCATGGCAAGGACATCCTGGCATGTGCTCGGCGCACAGGCCGCGCAGGGTCCGCCGCAATCAAGGCCGGTCTCGCCGCCGTTCTGGATCAAGTCGGAGCAGGAAGGTGCTTGGCAGATCCCGGCGGTGCACACCAGGCTGCTGCAGTCCGAGACCTCGTCGCAACCTTGCCCCGAGGGGCAGGCGGCGCAGGCCACGCCGCCGCAGTCGACGCCCGTCTCGCTGCCGTTTTTCGCGCCGTCCGCGCAGCTTGGCGCGGCGCACAGGCCGCCTGTACAAACGTCGTTGCTGCAGTCCGCGCCCGTCGCGCAGGCCGAGCCGTCGGCGCAAGGTGGACAGGAGCCGCCGCAGTCCACCGCCGTCTCGCTTCCGTTCTTCACGCCATCGGTGCAGCCCGCGCCGCGGTAGCGGAAGCGAACCTCCCCCGCGTAGTGAGGCAGGGAAGCCGCGCCCGCCGCGCCGCAGCTCGTGACCTCGGTGTAGGCGCCGGTGTAGTGGGTCAACATCCATACGCCAGCGGGGTTCATGGCCGTTTGGCCGCTCTGCGCGCAACTGAACTTGGTGCCGCTCTGCCCAGCGAAGGTGTTGCCGCAACTGAACGAGCCCGAGGTGTCTCGGCCAAAAAACGCGTAATATGCCGTAGTCGACGTGACCCCGCTGGCGTTCTCGATGCGCACCGGGTTGAGCAAGAAGTCGGGATTCGAAGCCGAGAGCTTGGTCTTCAGGGAGGCGATGTCGAGACCGACCACCTTCGACCAGTAGGCGGTTGTCTTCTTGCTGCTGGTCTTGTAGCAATAATACTGAAGATCCAGGTAGCTGTGCCCCGGGGTAAGGGCCGTATCCAGACCCAGCGTGTATTGCGCGGAAGCCGCCGTGCCCGAAGAGAACGAGGTGCCGAGCAACGAATGCGCGCCCATGACGGCCTTGAACTCGTAGTCGCCCGCCACGCCGTTGGTGTCCGAGGCGCGTGCGAGCAACGTCCAGCCACCGCCGTCGGTGGTCATGTCGCAATAGACCATTTGCGGTCCGGCGCCGTGCGGACCGAGGCCATCGGTGTCGATCGGGTAGTAGCCGCTGGGGGCTGTGGGGTCGGTGAGCAGCACTTCGGAGCAGCTCGCCGTGGGGCAGGGAGCGCACGAAGGCCCGCCGCAATCCACGTTCGTTTCAGAGCCATTTTGCAGGTCGTCGAAGCAGGTCGGGACATGCTTCTTGAAGCGAATTTCGCCAACGTAGAAGGGTAAGACGCTGCTGCCATGGCTGCCGCAGCTCGTGACCTCGGTGTAGGTCCCTGTGTAGTGGGTAAGAAACCAGACCGAGGGCGGCGTCATGACAGATTGTCCGCTCTGCGCGCAGGAGAACTTGACGCCGCTCTGCCCGGCGAAGGTGTTGCCGCAGCTGATGGAGCCCGCCGTGTCTCGGCCAAAAAACGCGTAGTTGCCGCTGTTCGAGATGTTGCCGCTGGCGTTCTCGATGGCCACGGGGCTGAGGAAAAAGTCCGGATTCGCGGGAGCCAGGGATGCTTTGAACGAGGCGATGTCCAGATCCTTGAGCTTGGACCAATACGCCGTAGAGGCCTTGTTGGTGGAGTCGTAGCAGTAGTATTGCAGGTCGATGGCGCCGGAGCTGGGGAGGACCGAGTCCAGCGCCAGGGTGTATTGGGAAGACGACGGTGTGCCCACCGTCAGCGTGTTGCCCAGGATCGAGTGCTGTCCGACCGCGGCGCGGAACTCGTAGTCGCCGCCCACCCCGTTGGTGTCCGATGCGCGGGCGAGCAGCGTCCAGCCGCCCTGGTCGGTGGTCATGTCGCAGTAGACACTGACCGGTGCCGCACCGCCCGGACCGTCCGGATCGACGGCGTAGTAGCCATCGCCCGTGGAGGCGCCGAGGGCGAGGATGTCGTCGCAGGTCGTCACCGCGCAGGGCGCGCAGGGCCCCCCGCAATCGACGCCGATTTCGCCTTGATTTTGCACGCCATCCGAGCAGCAGGCGCCCGCCGCGTGGCTTACGCCGAGCACCGGATCACAAACGTCGACCGTGCACGCATCGCCGTCGTCCGGATCAATGGCGGTATGGGAGACGCCGAGGGAAGGATCGCAGGCGTCGACGGTACAGGCGTCGTTGTCGTCCGGGTCGACGGGGGTATGGGAGGCGCCGAGGGAAGGATCGCAGGCGTCGACGGTACAGGCGTCGTTGTCGTTCGCATCAACGGCGGTATGGGAGACGCCGAGGGCAGGATCGCAGGCGTCGACGGTACAAGCGTCGTTGTCGTCCGCATCAACGGCGGTGTGCGAGACGCCAAGGGAAGGATCGCAGGCGTCGACCGTACAAGCGTCGTTGTCGTCGATGGTCACCGCGGACCCGGGCGTGCACACGCCGGCGCTGCAGCTTTCGCCGCTGGTGCATGCGTTTCCGTCGTCGCATGCGGTGCCGAAGGCAGCGGGTGGATTGGAGCACAGGCCCGTTCCTGGATTGCACGTGCCTGCCAGGTGGCAGGCGTCCTGCGCTGCGCACACGATCCCCAAGCACAGGTTGGAGCAGGGGGGACAAGCCCCTCCGCAGTCGACCCCGGTCTCGAGCCCGTTCATGACGCCATCGGCGCACGATGCCGGGGAGTAACATACCGTCAAGGTAGGTTGGCTAACCGCGGTGGAGCTCTCGCTTGATCCGAACGTTGCCCGCCCCGGACCTACCTCGTCGAGCAAGACGCCGTGATTCGCCGTCGCCCCCGCGACCCAGCTCTGCACCGTGGAGGTCAGGTCGGCGGTGACGTAGCCGCCGGTCGGTACCGTGGCGATGGCCGCCGTGGCCAGGGCATTGGGCGCCCAACCGGCGCCGAACGAGCTAAAGGTGACGGTGTTCTCTACCCATGGCGTGGTAATGAGAAATACGCCCAACGAGCCTGTGCCCACCGACGACGCCTTGCGGACGGAGAGGGTGGCCGACGAGACGATCGCACTGGCTGGAATGGAAGATAGGTCGAAGCGAACGAGGGCCTGCTGGGTCAGCGTGGCGTTGGTTCCCACCTGCAGCGCGAGGCCGCTCCCGAAGTTGGCGGACGCGCGCGTGGGATCGGAGGGGTCCTGCGCGATGACAGCGTCGGCCGCGTTGCCCGGGCCGCCGCGCTTGAAGGTCGGGCAGGTGAGGGGCGACGCCGTGCGTGTCGTCGGGACTTCCGAGGTGTCGCCTTCCGAGCCGCACCCTACGAGCGCGCCCAGGAGGGTGAACGTCAACAGCGACAGGGACCGGGTAAACACGGCATATTCGCGGGGGGCACGCATCCTTCGCTCCTCTTGTGCGGGGATCGATCGAAGAGCTTAGCGCAACCCGGCAGGCCCACGGAAGCCCCATGGGAGGCCGTGAGGTCATTTTCTCGGCGCGCTGTTTCTGCGGGGGGCTTTCCGCGGCGCGCTGTCAGACCCGGACCTCCATGTGGACCATGCCGTTTCGCGGCTCTCCCAGGGAGATCCGCGCCTCCAGAAAGCGCGCGATCGTCTCGGCTTGGGTCAGCGTGTGTCCGGTCAGCGGGGCGGTCGTGACCAGCTCACCGCCCTTGGCGAGGGCCAGGGGCAGCAGAAGCTGGTCGGCGAGGTGAGGTCCCACAGGGGCGTCGCTCGCTAGGTAGGAGCTTACCTCGGCGGCAAGGTTTTGCGCCACCTGCTCCGCCGGCAAACCCTTCACGCCGAAGGCCGAAAACCGCTCGCGAATTTGCTCCGCCTCGATCTCCGCGGACAGCACGTTGCCTGGACCGGGCGACGTCTTGACCATGACGGGATGACCCTCGTTCGAGCTCCAGCCGAGGGTGCCGAGCAAGGTCTGAAGCTCCCTCTCGGCCACCGCAAAAGGTATGCGTGAGAGGAGGCACTCGGCCCGTCGCTCTCGGATCGCACCTCGCGAGGTCAAAGACAGGGGGCGCAGCTCGCCGGGGGGCGCGATGCTGACAGTACAGACGCCTCCTCCGGCAGGGTAGAAACCATGTCGCACGAGCTCGCCGCGAGCTCCGAAGCCCAAGCGCCCGAGCATAGGGAAGAACACGCGTTCCAGGTAGTCGAAGGGTGGGGCCGCCGGGTTGTGCGTCCCACCCTCCACCCGCAAGGTGGAAGGTTGAGGCAGGCGCATCAGGGCAGGCAGCACGGTCTGGACGACCAGGCAAGCGCTGCCCGCCGTGCCCACGGCGAAGGCGTAGTCGCCCGAGCGCAGCGGACCCGGTTGGAAGGTTAGCTCGGAGGATCCGATGACGTCCCCCGAGACCTCCCCGCCGCATACGTCGCGGGCCGCCTGGACCGCGGTCAGGTGCTGACGCAGAAGACCCGGGCGCCTGCGCCCCGCGCGGATTTTCTCCATGCGGAAAGCCGTGCCCGTGATCAGCGAGAGGGCGAGGCAGGTGCGCAACACCTGCCCTCCTCCCTCACCCAACGAACCGTCGATGGTCAACATGGCTCAACCCTTCACACAAACGATCTGCCGCAAGGTATGGACCACGCGTACCAAGTCTCGCTGGGCTGCCATCACGGTGTCGATGTCTTTGTAGGCCGAGGGGCTCTCGTCCAGGACACCCTCGTCCTTGCGACACTCGATGCCTTGGGTCGCCTTCGCGTGCTCCTCCAAAGACACCCGCTTGCGGGCCGCGTTGCGGCTCATTTTGCGGCCGGCGCCGTGGCTGCACGAGCAAAAGCTCTCGGGGTTTCCGAGGCCTTCCACGATGTAAGAGCGGGCGCCCATGCTACCTGGAATGATGCCCAGGTCGCCTTGCCGAGCGCGAACCGCGCCCTTGCGCGTCACCCACACGTTCTTGTCGTAGTGGTGCTCGCGCGCCACATAGTTGTGATGGCAGCTCACCACCATGCCGTCGGCCGAAAATGCCGGAACCTGACCCGTGGAGGCCACGGCGCGCACCACCGCCTCCATCATCACACGGCGGTTTTCCGCCGCGAAATCCTGCGCCCAAGCGACGGCCGCGCGGTAGTCCTCGAAGTGCTCCGTACCCTCGGCAAGGTAGGCCAGATCTTCGTCGGGCAGCTTCACGAACCAGGAGCGCATGTCCGCCTTGGCCAGCTCGATGAAGTCGGTTCCGATGCGGTTACCGACCCCGCGCGAGCCCGAGTGCAACATGAACCAGACCTGCTCCGCCTCATCGAGGCAAACCTCGATGAAGTGGTTTCCCGTGCCCAGCGTTCCGAGGTGGTTGACCGTCGGGCCTCGGTTGATGCGCGGATACTTCTCCAACAACTGCTGGTAGCCCGGTTCGAGCGCCGCCCACGCCTCCGTCACGGCCGCGGGTGGATTCTTCCAGGCGCCGACGTCGTTGCTTCCCCCGTTGTCGGTACGCCCGTGGGGCACCGCCTCCTCGATGGCGGAACGCACGGCGAACAGGTTGTCGGGCAGGTCGGACGCCGAAAGCGTCGTGCGCAGGGCCGTCATCCCGCAACCGATGTCCACCCCAACGGCCGCCGGGATGATAGCGCCCGCCGTCGCGATGACGCTGCCGACCGTGGCGCCCTTACCCAGGTGGACGTCGGGCATCGCCGCGACCCACTTGTGGATGAACGGCATGGCCGCGATGCGCGTGAGCTGCTCTTTGGCCTCGGCCTCGAAAGGGACGCCGACGGTCCACGCCTTGATCGGGGCACCCGTCGAACCAGTGAGCACTTCGTAGTTCTTGTCGTTCATTGCGGCAAACCTCCGCGCGGACATTCATCACGACGCGTGCCAAGGAGAAGAGCGGCGTTCCGACGTGTTCTGTACTCTGTCTTTATCGCAACGGATAGTCTACGCTCCAAGAAGATATGGCACGGCGCAAGCGCGTAGTTTTTGGGCTCCTCGGCACGACCATCGACGCGGGCTACGGCCCAAATCGCTGGGAGCGCTGGCGCCCGACCGTATCGGTAGGTCAGCACGACGACCTGCTGGTGGACCGCATCGAGCTTCTGTACGCGCGGGACCACACGCGGCTCGCCCAGGTCATCGAGGGTGATCTTCGCCAAGTGTCGCCCGAGACGGAGGTCAAGCTCGTGCCCTTCGAGCTGCCCGACCCCTGGGACTTCGAAGGCGTTTACGGGGCGCTGCACGACTTCGCCGCCGCCTACCCTTTTCGCACCGAGCGCGAAGATTACCTGGTGCACATCACAACGGGTACGCACGTCGCGCAGATTTGCATGTTTCTGCTGTGCGAGGCGCGCTTTTTTCCGGCCAAGCTCCTACAGACCTCACCGCCCTTGCCGAAGGCGGAGGGCCCCGGGCGCTATTCCGTCGTCGACCTCGATCTGTCCCGGTACGATCACATCGCCTCGCGCTTTCGGAAGATCCAAAAAGAGGGGCTGTCAACCTTGAAGGCAGGCATCGCCACCCGCGACCCAGCGTACAACGCGCTCATCGAGCGCGTGGAGCAAGTGGCCGTTGCTTCCACGGCGCCGCTCTTGCTGCTCGGACCGACCGGCGCAGGGAAGACCGAGCTTGCGCGCCGCATCTACGAGCTCAAGCACGCGCGCAAGCTCGTCAGCGGCGAATTTGTGGAGGTCAACTGCGCAACCTTGCGGGGTGACGGCGCGATGTCGGCCCTGTTTGGGCATGTCAAGGGCGCTTTCACCGGTGCCCTGGCGGAACGCACGGGCCTCCTGCGCAAGGCCGATGGCGGGGTGTTGTTCCTGGACGAAATCGGCGAGCTCGGCGCCGACGAGCAGGCCATGTTGCTGCGCGCCTTGGAGCAGCGGAGCTTCTATCCGATGGGCTCGGATCGCGAGGTCAAAAGCCAATTTCAGCTCGTCGCCGGCACCAACCAGGATCTCGGCAAGCGCGCCGTACAGGGGGGATTTCGCGCCGACCTCCTGGCACGCATTCAGCTCTGGACCTTCGCGCTGCCGGGCCTCGCCGAGAGGCGCGCCGATCTTGCTCCCAACCTCGACTACGAGCTTGCGCGGGCGACGCAAGCGCTGGGTAGAAACGTCACCATGAGCCGGGAAGCTCGCGACGCCTACCTTGCCTTCGGGCTCGCGCCGACCAGCCTTTGGACGGGGAATTTTCGCGATCTCAACGCGTCGGTGACGCGCATGGCCACGCTCGCCCCCGGGGGTCGCATTACCACGGAGCTGGTGCGCGAGGAGACGGCGCGGCTCGAACGCGATTGGGCACCGAGCCGGGCGTTGTCCGAGACAAGTTCACGCGCCCGCGCTCGCGCGGATGGACCCTTGCGCCGTCTCGGCCTGAGCGCCGACGACCTGGACCCCTTCGAGCGGGTGCAGCTCGAAGAGGTGCTCCGCGTTTGCGCACGTAGCAAGTCGCTCTCGGAGGCGGGGCGAGCTCTCTTCGCCCAATCGCGGAAGGGTAAGACGTCGAGCAACGACGCTGATCGCCTTCGTAAGTACCTCACCCGCTTTGGCCTTCAATTTGGCGAGATCGTAGACGTTTCGCAGGGAGAAAATGAGGGCGGATAAACTCTTCGCTGCCGGAGGTCTGGAACGATAACCGGCAAGCTTCGACCCGCCCCTAAGGCCTGGGGGGCCTCGGTGTGACCTCCGGGATTCGAACCCGGAACCTGGTCGTTCGTAGCGATAACCTTCCTTCTGCGGCCCGCAGAGCGGACAAAGGATCGAAGGAAGAGCCTGCTCTGCCATTGAGCTAAGGTCACGTGGGGGTGGACCGCAGCTAGCGGTCAGGCGTGCTGCGGGGGCCACCGAATCTGTATCGAGAGACGATCTTACTCCTTTCGTTCGGTTGAGTTGGGCGATGCCCAACGTTGCAACGGTCGCTACGCCCGTGCGAAGTCCGACAGCACCGCCGGGGCCGCAGCGTCGAAGCCCACGAAGTCCAGCATTCCGGCGTCCGTAGGGTCGGCTATCGTGAAGCCCGTGGCCGTCATTCCAACCACCGCGAGCTTGGCGGCAATGCCTGTGGCCTCTCGATACTGCCGCAGGGCCTGGAACGGATGCACGGAGCCGAACCAGGTCTCGTTGTCGGTGTAGATCACGAAGACGTCCACCGGCAGACGACGTTCGCGGGCGTAGATCATGGGCAGTGCGCAGTCCGTACGACCCATGGGGATTCGTTCAATCGCCTTGGTTACTTCGGCGAGGCCCATGCGGGCGTGGATAGGAACCTCCACCAGCTGATCGGAGAAGCCCAGCGCCGACCAGTTGCTCTCCGCTCGCACGGTCGCCATGGCCATGGCGGCGCTCGCTACCCGCGGTGTGATTCCAGGCATGCCTGCCAGGGATCCGAGGGTCATGGAGCCCGAGACATCGAGCCCCAAGAGGGTGCGCTTGCCGGTCGGCTGAATGCCTCGAAACGCCTTGTAAAACGCGGTGTCCAAAGCATCCACGACGGCCGGCACCGGCTTCCAGGTCAGCTTTCCCCGGACGCCGTGCCCTGATGCGTACGTGCGCAGGGCGAGGAGCACCGCCAAGGGATGAAGGCGAGCCGCCTGGAGGCGACGCCCATCGGAGAGGGCGCGGATCACGTCCTTGGTGCCTTCCGAGAGCGGCGCGAGCACGCCGACCTCGGTCAACTTTCCAAGGTTTCGCACGAGGGCCCCGAGCGGCATCTCCTGAAGCAAAGCTTGCCAAACCTCGCGGTCGTTCTTCCATTGGGAAG
>CAYLJT010000279.1:0-9838 GCA_964383995.1 uncultured Polyangiaceae bacterium | reverse complement strand
CCTCACGGCCCTCTACCTCCTGCTCACACTTGGTTTGACCTCAAACGGTCAGCCCGACGACGGCACGCGGGCGCCCCCGGTAGGGCCCGAACGGATCGTCGCGACCACCTTCTCGAAGGCCGCCGCGCGCGAGATCCGGACGCGCGTCGAGGGCGCCCTGCGACGCATCGCGAACCTCCGTGAGGGAGAAGCCCGTCCCTTCGCGGACATCCTTTCGCGACGCGAGGCCCGCCTCGGCGTGGGGCTGTCGGACAACGAGCTTCGCAACCTCGCCACGGCAGCCCTCGACCGCTGGTCCCACGCCCGCATCGACACGCTGCACGGCGTCGCCGCGGAAATCGCCCTCGAAAACGCGCTGGAGCTGGGTCTCAACAAAGACGCGCGGGTGCTCGACGAAGACGAAGACCGCGCCCTCACCGATCGCACGTTGGACGGCGCGTTCGGGGCCGCGCTGAGCGCGGGCGGGGAACGGGCCGAGGCCGCGCGCGCGGTGATTCGCGCCGCGGGAGGCGTCGTCATTGCGCGCGAAGCGGTGATGAAGCTCTTCAACCGGCTCGACGAAGAGGGGCTTTCTCCGGCCGATTTGGCGGTCGCCGACCCCGCGGATGACGTGGCGGCGCTCGCAGCGAGGCTGCGCGAAGTGACCGACCTGTTGCGCAAAGAGGGCTCGAAAGGGTTTCGCGACAAGGCGGACGTGCTCCGCGCGCACCTGGCGCAGGCGCAGGGCGAGCTCTTCCCGCAGGCCGCCTTCGGCCCCCTGGTGGAGTTGTTCGTGACCCGCGCTCCGAGCAAGAAAACCCCGGCGGATGAAGCATTTTTGGCCCTCCGCGACGGCTTCAAGGGCACCAACACCGAGCGGGGCGTCGAGCTCGCGGCGATGCTGCGAAGCGGTCCCTCCCTGGGCGCGCGCGAGCGCGCGGTCCTCGCCTTTCTGGTCGACCTGAAGGGCGCGATCGCAGACGAGCGCCGCCGGGTGTTCGCGCTCTCGTTCGGAGACCTCTTGATGAACGCGCGGCGGGCCCTGCGCGATCTCAAGGACGCCGGAAAAGCGGCGCGATCACGCGTGGACGCGCTGCTCGTCGACGAGCTGCAGGACGCGAGCCGCGTGCAGCGCGACCTCGTGTATTTGCTGCGCGAGCGTGAGGACGCGGCCCTCCGGCGCGCCCCCTTCGCCGACCCCGAGGCCCGCGATTTGGTGGGGCACGGCCTGATGGTCGTCGGCGATCGCAAGCAATCGATTTACGGCTTTCGCGGGGCCGACGTCGGCGTCTTCGCGCGCATCGCGCTCGACCTCGCGGGGCGCGACGCGGCCGAGGCCCTCGACATGCCAGCGGATAGCGCGCTGCCGAGCGCGCCCTTCGCGGACTTTGTGGCCCTGCGCGAGAGCCGACGGTCGGGCAGAGAGGTGCTGTCGTTCGTGAACGCGTTCGCCTCGCGGGACTTCGCGCCGCCCGAGAAACCAAGGGATTTCGAGCTGCGCTACGGCCCCGCGGAGCACCTCGTGCCCGCCGTCGACATGCCTGCGCAGACCGCCGAGGTGGTGTTTGTCCGAGACAGCGGCGCGGACCCGGAGGGCGCCGCGCCCCTCGTGCAAGACGCCGTGGGCTCGGGTCGAGAGGGGCTCGTGGCGGCGGCGGCGGTGCTGCGTGCGGTCGAGCGCGGAGCGTCGTATCGCGAGGTCGCGGTGCTCGCGCGACGCCGCGCCACCTTGCCCTTGGTCGAGCTCGGCCTTGCGCGCCTCGGCATCCCCTACGTGGTGGCCGGCCGCGCGCTCTACGACACGCGGGAGGTGCGCGATGTCGTGGCGTTGCTCCGTTTGCTGCTCGATCCGCGGGACAAGCTCGCCCTCGCGACGGTGTTGCGCGGGCCCCTCGTGGCCCTGTCGGACGCGGCCCTGGCGCGCCTCGCGCTGCCGCGAAGGGGACTCGTCGTGCCACTCTTGCGCGGCCCCAACGCGCCCGCAAAGCGCGACGAACCGCTCCCGCGTGGGGTCGAGCTCTTGCCCGACGAGCACGCGCGCCTCGAGAAATTTCGAAGCCGCTTCGAAGGTCTGCGCAGGGCCGCGCTGCGCTCGTCGGCGGGCACCGCCATCGATTTCTTGGTGCGCGAGCTGCAACTGGACGAGCTGCTCGCGTGCCTCGATCGACCGGACGCGCGCCTCGGCAACGTCGATCGCCTCGCCGCGATCGCGAGGGCGCGCGGCGGCTCGATCGCCGCGTTTACGCGCTGGGTCGAGGCGCGCATCGCCGACGAGACCGACGAGGCCGAGGCCGCGGTGTTTTCGCCGGAGGACGACGCCGTGCGGCTCACCACCATTCACGCCAGCAAGGGCCTCGATTTCCCCGTGGTCGTGCTGGTCGATCTGGGCGCGCCCCCGCGCGGAGGCTCGGCGCCGTTCATGTTCGAGCCCGCGTCCGAGGGCGCGCCGCCGCTCTTCGCGATTCGACACCTCGTGCCCCATCCGGGCCACGATCCCGCTTCGAACGAGCCGTCGGCGCCCTGTTCGGTGGTGCTGCCCGGCCTCGCCCGCGTGCGCGCCGAGGCCCGCGCCCGGGAGCACGCCGAGCGCTCGCGCCTCACCTACGTCGCGGTGACCCGCGCCCGACGCTCGCTCGTGCTCATCGGGCCGTCCTCCAAGCCCCCGAGCGGCTCGGCCTTCGCGACCCTCAGCGCGGCCCTCGAAGACCCGCTTTTTCAAGGCACAATCTCGCGCACCGACGACGCGACCGCGTTGCTCCACGACGCCGAGCAGACCCTCGCGAGGCCCCGCCCTGCGGCCACCGACGTGGCGCCCCCCGTCGAGCGCGTGGTCCGCGCAACGCCCCGCACAGCGGCCGTCGCGACCACGCCGCTTTCGCTCTTTGACGGCTGCGCGAGGCGTTTTCGCTTCCGACACGTCCTCGGCATCGACGAGCCCTTGGGCGCCGGCCAGCTCGATCTGTTCGCGCCGGGCGCCGAGCCCGAGGCCAATACCAACGACGACGGCCTCGATCCGCTAGCCGTCGGGAGGGCCGCCCACCGCGTGCTCGAGCGTTGGCCCGAGCAAGGTTGGGGCGCCGAGCCGCCCCCGGGATCTGTCGCCAAAGCCCTACAAAACGAGGGTATTTCGGGGGACTCCGCGGGAGTCTTGCGGCTCATCTTCGGGCTCGAACGCTGGCTCGCATCGCCATTCGCCCGCCGAGCGCGCGCCGAAGGGAGCCACCTCGTTCGCGAGGAGCCGTTCGTCCTGCGCGTGGACCTCGGCCCGCGCCCAGCGGAAATTGTTTCACCTCAAACGAATTCCGAGCTCCTGCTGCGAGGGGCCATGGATCTCTGCGTTCACCGCGCCGACGGCTCCATCGACGTGCTCGACTACAAGCGCTCCTACCCGCGCACCGACCTCGCAGCCTACGCGTTTCAGCTTCGCACCTACGCTCTGGCCCTCGCGCGGAGGCACCCGAACGTCCCCATCCGCGCCGGCGTCGTGTTCCTATTGGGCGAGGGCGAGCCTGTGTTCGTGCGCGGCTCGGGGGCCGACGACGTCTTCACCAACGACGAGCACGCGGCCTTCGAGGAGCGCCTCCGCGTCCTCGGCGAGCGCTTGGTCGTGGCCCGCCGCGACGACCAGTGGCAAGGCCAGGAGCCCGACGTTTGCCGTGCCCTCGGCTGCGGTTTCCTCCCCGCTTGCCACGGCGATTTGCGCCCTTCGCGGCGCAAGTCGCGCTGAGCCACAAATCACATCGGGTAGATGCTCGCCTCGGGATCGCGGGCATCGGACAGGCGGCCTTCGACGCCTTTTGCGTGCTCGGGCAAGGGCGGCAGCTCGGCCTCGTCGAACCCCGGTCCCACCCAGAAGACCTCGGGCTTCGGGCGATACCCCGTGTAGTAGCGACGCTCCTCGGAACGGCCGTCTTTGTAGACGACCTTCACGGTCGACGTGACATCGAAGCCCCGCGAGCCCTTTTGGCGCCGAACGCGCTTGCCCGGGGGAAGCTCGTTGCGCACCGTGATGCGGCGGACGAAGTCGTACGCCGAGCCCACGCCATACGCGTATTGCACGGTCGCCACGGGCTCGCCGCCCAGGATTTCGACGCGCAACGTGGTGGGCTTGGGAAAGTACGCGTGGATCATCACGGGGTACGGGAGCGTGTTTTCGAGCTTCAGATCCGTGGTCGGGTAACTCACCGTCGCGTCGAGGCCGAGCTTCGTATAGCTCGACACGAGGGAGTGGCCCTGCCGTTCGACGACGCCGAGGGCCGCGAACAACGCCGCCGCGTAGAGCGTCGACGACACCTGGCAGGTGCCGCCACCGACGCCGGTTTGCAGCTCATCCCCTTGGATTTCCGGCGCAAACGTGAATCCGTTCTCGACCGTGCGGGCACCCACCACGTCGTTGAACGAAAACACCTGGCCCGGCAGAAGCACGTGGCCGTCGATGCGCCCCGCCGCGTTGCGCACGTTTTGACTGCGACCGACACCCGTCCCGATCACCGAAAAGGTGGTCTCGAAGGACGCGACGACCTTCTCGATGTCCACCGCCGATAGCTCCGCGATCGTCACGCTGGCCTGTTTTTCTCGGACGATCAGCGTGGTCTCGCGCTTCTCGCCCACGTCCTCACGCAGCACCTCCAAGCTCGCGTCGACGTCGAGCGCGAGGCCCGGCACGTCGGGCGCCTTGCGTCGCTCGTCGAGGTTGAGCTGTGCGTTCACCGGCTCGCGTGCGATGAGCTGCCCCACCCGCGCGAGCTCCCGGCGAGCTTGCTCTTCGTCGATCGACCACGCGAGGGGGACGTCCGCTTCGCCGCGTTTGGCGGCGCCGGACTCGCGCAAACGCTGGAAGATCGTGCCCTCGTGCCCCAGGCTCTCGGCGGCGGCGAGGGTGGCGGCCACGTCGAGGGTGATGCCCAACGCGCGCTCCGTGGTCTCGAAGGTCTGCCCCGCGTAACGCAGCGTGTAGGGAGCATCCAGAGCCGCATCGCGTCGCGCCGCGAGCCAAGACGGCACGGCGTCGCGGGCCGGCAAGACCTCGCCCCCAATACGAAGACCGCGCACGTACGGCGACGCGGGGATGACCTCGTGGGCCCCGACGGCGACCGCGGTGCCGAGGCTTGCTCCAAGAAAAACCAGGACGATACGGGGTATTTTCACGGCGTTTCGATCGTACCGAACGCTCCACGAACAAATGTACTTTCCTACATCGGCGCGGCGTCGACGAACGCCATCAGCGCGGTCACATGGGGGTCGTCGACGCCGAGCTCCCGCAGAGCACTGTCCAAACGTGCAACGTAGTCGCGGTTTCTTCCGCTCGGACCCACGCTGACGCGCACGATGCGCGCGATGTGATCGAGGCCCGCGGCCCCCGCAAAGTTCGGGTTGTCGGGCCAAGCAATCCAGGTAATCGCCTCGATTTCGCGGTGATTTTCGTCATCGATCGTGAGGCGCACGGGGGCGCGCACGTAGCCGCCACGCTCGCGGTAGTCGAGCTGTGCGAGCACCTCCGAGGCATCGTCGTCGGCGACCGCGTAAGCCACCCCGCCGCAGCGGGCGCCCGGCGAGGGCACCAGGGTGACCACGCGCCCGGGTTGCTCGGGGGTGCCTCGATGGTCGGTGGACGCTTGAAAGAAGCGCCGCTCAAAATCGTGCGCGAAGGCGCGACGCCGCACAACGAAGGGGAAATCGGGCCGAAAGATCAGCGAGCCGTAACCGAAGACCCACGTCGCCAAGGAAGCTCAACCGCCTCCAACGAAGTGCACGATCTCGATCACGTCCCCCTCTTCGATCACCACGGCGGCGTGCGTGGCGCGCGGAACGATGGCGCGATTGCGCTCGACGGCCACGGGACCGCCGTCGAGGCCGAGGTGCTCCACCAGAGCGCGGATCGACATGCCGGCGGCCACGCGCTGCTCTTCGCCGTTCACGGTGATGGAGACCGTGCTCACGCTGCGCCTCCAAGGCCCCCTTGGGCTTCGAGCATCGCGCGGTAGACGCGAGCCCGCTCCACGTAGTGGTCGGCGCCGTCGATGCCATAGCGCGCTTCCTTTTCGTCGACGGGCCGCACGATGCGCCCCGGCGAGCCCCGCACGAGCTGCCCCTCGGGCACGACCAAGCGCGGTACCACGGTGGTGCCTGCGGCGACCACGGAGCCCGCGCCGATTTGCGCGTTGTCCATCACGATCGAGCCCATGCCGATCAGGCAGCGATCGCCGACCACGCAGCCGTGCAAGATGGCCCCGTGCCCCACGGTCACGTCGGCGCCGATGATCGCGTGGGAGAGGTCGAGCGTCATGTGAACGCAGGCGAGGTCTTGGATGTTGGTGCGCCGGCCGATGCGAATTTGCCCCACATCACCGCGTAAAACCGCGCCAAACCAAATGCTCGCGTCGTCTTCGATGATCACGTCGCCGATGATGGTGGCGTTCGGCGCGATGAAGACGTTGCGGCCGATTTGCGGGGTTTTGTCTTCGTAGGGGAGGATGAGCGCCATGAAAAAACTACTCCGTCACCACCAGGGGAAGGGCCCGTTTCAAAGGCTTTTTCTGCGGCCTCGCCGCCTCACGCGCGGCCTCGGTGAGGGCGCCCTCGAGGGAGTGTTTGTTGGCCCGCGCGATGTGCACCTCGACCAGCTCCCCCGCCAGATCGAGGCCCTCGGCGAAGGCCACATGGACGATCTCGTTGCGCTCCGTTCGCCCTGAAAACAAGCCCAACCCCGACTTGCTCGGGCCCTCGATCAGCACCCTTTGCGTGGTCCCGACGAGGGTTTGAAGGTGCTGGGCCACGAGCGACTCGGACAGCTCGAACAGCGCCGCCAGGCGCGCGGCCTTCACGCTCTCGGGCACATCGTCGTCGAGGCGCAACGCGGGCGTGTACGGCCTTCGCGAATATTTGAAGCCAAAAAGCCCTACAAAACCCAGTTCACGCACCAGCGACAGGGTCGCTTCGAAGTCGTCGTCGGTCTCCCCCGAGAAGCCCACGATGATGTCGGTGGACAACGTGAGCCCCGGTCGAGCCGCCGCGAGGGCCCGCGCGCGCGCCACGTACTCGGCCCGCGTATAGCGGCGGATCATGCGCTTTAGCATGCGATCCGAGCCCGACTGCACGGGCAGATGCACGTGCCTCGGGAGCACCTCCAAATCGCTGTGCGCGCGGATCAGCGACGGTGTCACGTGGCGCGGATGGGGGCTCGTGTAGCGCAGCCGCAAAAGCCCCGGCACGTCGTTCGCGATGCGAAACAAGAGCGCCGCGAACTCGCTCTCGTCGGGGTCCGAAGGGTCCGCGTCGGGGGCGGTCGGGAGCTTGGCGAGGGGGTCGCGGTAGCTGTTGACCGTCTGCCCGAGAAGCGTCACCTCGCGCACGCCCGCGGCGCAAAGAGCCTGGATTTCAGCCACGATCTCGTCGCTCGCCCGGTAGCGCTCGGGGCCCCGGGTGTGCGGGACGATGCAAAACGAACAGCGCTCATCGCAGCCCTTCATGATGGTCACGAAGGCCGTGGGCGCCGCGGCCCCCGAAACGGGGCGCGCAGGCAGGAACTGGGGCGCGTCGAGGTCGAACACCGTCCGCGCGACGGGCAAGCCGCCAAGGCTCACGCTGCTCAATAGGCCCGGCAGCTCGGGGATGTTGTCGGGACCGAGCACCACGTCGATGGCGGGCATTTTCTTCAGCAACGCCTCGCCCTCTTGCTGGGCCACGCAGCCCGCCACGACCACCGTAAGCTCGGGCCGCTTGCGCTTGATTTTCGCGAGGCGCCCCACCTCACTGCGCAGCTTGTGCTCGGCTTTTTCGCGAACGCTGCAGGTGTTCAGGACGATCACGTCGGCCTCGTCGGGCTCGTCGGAAGGCGCAAAGCCAGCGGCGACGAGCACCTCGTGCAGGCGTTCGGAGTCGTGAACGTTCATCTGGCAACCGAACGTGGTCACCGCGTACCGGGGCATGCCGCTTCCTACCACGGCTCGGCCATTGGGCGGTGAATCGCGGGAAAATCGGCCCATCCGCCGTTGACGACCCGGGGTCTGGCTTCTAGGGTTACGGCCCCGCGGCGCAGCCAAAAAATAGGGAGAACGTTATGGGAGCGGTCAAGTTCGAGAACCTGGTGGAGATGTTCGAGCGCAGCGTCGAGGAGTACGCGTCGCGCGACCTATTCGGCACGAACAAGGGGGGAACGTGGGTCTACACGACCTACGCCGAGGTCGGCGAAATGGTGAACGCGTTCCGTGGCGGCCTCGCCAACCTCGGCATCAAACACGGCGACAAGGTCGCGATCATCTCCAACAACCGCGTCGAATGGGCCGTCGCCGCCTACGCCTGCTACGGGCTCGGCGCCGCCCTCGTGCCCATGTACGAGGCCCAGCTCGCCAAGGAATGGGCCTTCATCATCAACGACTGCGAAGCCGTCGCGGTCATCGTCGCCAACGAAGAAATCCACAAAAAAGCCCAGAAAATCCCTGCGGAAGCGCCGTCGCTCAAACACATCATCAAGCTCTTCGGCGACAAGACCGACCCCCTCTCGTTCGAAGGCGTGCTCGAAGCGGGCCGCAAAAACAAGGTCCCTGCCATCAAGCCCGCGCCCTCTGACACGTCGTGTCTCATCTACACCTCGGGCACCACGGGCAACCCCAAGGGCGTCATTCTTTCGCACGGCAACATCGCGTCGAACATCACCGCGGTGCACGGCATGTTGCCGCTCGGCGGCGAAGACCGCTCCCTCTCGTTTTTGCCCTGGGCCCACTCGTTCGGCCACACCTGTGAGCTCCACGCGCTGCTCTCCCTCGGCGCGTCGATGGCCATCTGCGACTCGACGGACAAGCTCATTGGCTACCTCGAAGAGGTCAAGCCCACCGTGCTCATGAGCGTGCCGCGCATCTTCAATCGCATCTACGACGGCGTGAACAAGAAGATGGCCGCCGAATCCAACTTCGTCCGCAACCTCTTTCACGGCGGCATGCGCGCCGCCTCGAAGCAAAAGCGCGGTGAGAGCCTGGGCCTCTGGGAAAAGATCACGCTCAGCGTCGCCAGCAAGCTCGTCTTCTCGAAGATCCGCGGGCGCTTCGGCGGCCGCATGAAATACGCGTTCTCCGGCGGCGCGGCCCTCGCGAAGGAGGTCGCCAACTTCATCGATAACCTCGGCATCGTGGTGTACGAGGGCTACGGCTTGACCGAGACAAGCCCCATCGCCACCGCCAACCGCCCCGGCGCCCACCGCATCGGCAGTGTCGGAAAGCCCATCCCGGGCGTCACCATCGAGATCGACACCTCGGTCATCGGCGACGCAAAACAAGGCGAAATCATCGTGCGCGGGCCCAACATCATGATGGGCTACCACAACCGTCCGAAGGAGAACGCCGAGGTCTTCACCGACGACAAAGGCTTCCGCACAGGCGATTTGGGCTACGTCGACGACGACGGTTTCCTCTTCATCACCGGCCGCATCAAGGAGCAGTACAAGCTCGAGAACGGCAAATACGTGGTGCCGACCCCGCTCGAGGAGCAAATCAAGCTCTCGCCGTACGTCGCGAACGTCATGGTTTACGGCGACAACAAGCCGTACAACGTCGCGCTCGTCGTCGCCAACGTGCAGTCGGTGCGCGCGTGGGGCCAGGAGAACGGCGTGTCCGAGGCGGACGACGAGAAGCTCATCGCGAACGCGAAGGTGCGCGAGCTCTTCAAGGCCGAGCTCGACAAATACGCAGGTAAATTCAAGGGCTTCGAGGACGTGAAGGACTTCGCGCTCATCCTCGAGGACTTCACGACCGAGAACGGGATGCTCACGCCGAGCCTCAAGCTGAAGCGCCGCGCGGTGCTGGCGAAGTGGCAGTCGGCGATCGACGCCATCTACACGAAGAAGAAGAGCAAGGAAGGCGCGTCG
>CAYLJT010000278.1:0-9845 GCA_964383995.1 uncultured Polyangiaceae bacterium | reverse complement strand
CAGGTGGCGCTAGGCTTCGGCTCGCCAGGCGTGTCGCCGCGGCGTTGGCGTTAGAGCCCGACGTAACCCCCATCGGCAGGCGACCTGAACAACTGCTGTACAATCTGCTGCTGTTAGCAGCCGACCTCTCGTGCTCCGACATTCTGGAGCGCCCGCTGCTGGAAATGGAAGACCGGCGCGTGCTTCAGGGTTCGTGGGAAGCGGGAAGCCTGCGCGGCGCGTTGCGGCGCGCCCTTAGCTGCAATCAGGCCACACGCGTCCTTTTGGACCGCTGGAAAGGCATGCTAAGCGGAAGAGACGACCCATTCTTGCCAGGCCTCCACTACGAGGGTTTTGAGGGCATTCTGCTGATGCCGCCCGAAGCTGGACGCCCAGGGGAGGCGCCAAAGCACGACCTTGCCGACGCCCTGGTGGCCATGGGCGCGCACATTACCGAAGAGAACTTCCAGAAACGCCGGCAGTTCTTCAAGTATCTACTGCACCTATGTGAGTCGACCTACCCCTCGAGTCAGTGGCCGCGCACCTGGATAGAGCTTGCGGATGCTCACCGTTTCCCGCTCTGGATGGTAGACTGCCTGCCGAGCCTATGCCTAAGCATCTCGGTTGCGGACGACGGCTCGTCCACCTGGTGGATTAGTGAGGATATTGCAGACCGCCTCTTGCCGGCAATTCGCCGGACGCGGATGATGTGTGGCAGCCACGTTCTGGAAGTGCGTTTGACTGGTAGTCAGGTTAGAAACCTCGGAGCCTCTCTCCGAGCTCTGGACCAGGCGCGCCTTAACCAAAGATACCCAGGGGACGGCGCTCCGCGAAAGGTCATCGGCGCTCCAGCGAAGGACATCCCGCCCGAAGGGCTCCCGTCCGCGCGGCTAGGTGCCCTCGGGTTCATGGACGCTCCTCCCTCGAATCAAGTATCGATCTGATTTCGTCCACCAGCGCGTCCACACCCCGATCCTTGTTAACAAAGCGGATGTGTGTGGGCATGGCTTTCAGCTCATCCTCGATATCGACTTGATCGAGCACGCTGTAAAGAACAACGGGTACCAGCGCCAACAGAGGGCTGCCCAAGGCGCTTTCCACGCATCGAAAACCAGCCCTGTAGTAACCTTGCTCGCGCACGTCATTCGGAGGCCGCTCGTAGTCAGGTGCCGGATCGGTCCAGCGAAGCATGATGTCCACCACCAGGAGCGCTGGTGGATTTTGCACGAGATCCGTAAATTTCTTGCGGAATTCGAGCTCCGTAGCAATGCGAACAACCTCGACCCGCCGCACCTTGATAGCCAATGCGTCCTCGATGCGCGCAGCGGCCAAAGGGTCGTCCTCGACGATCACGATACGGTCAGTGTTGGGCTTCATCGTGACTCCGTTCTACGCTCAGGAGCCGGGAAAATCAACTTCACTTCGGTCTGCCCATCGCGCGTAGGCAGGACAATCAGCTCACCTTGGTGGGCAAGCATGAGGTGATTCACAATCCAAAGGCCTATTCCGGAGCCCTCCCCCGTCGTGTCGCGGGCGGCATCACTGCGCCACCCCCGCTCGTGGGCTTGACGCGCGTCATCACTCGTCAAGACAAAGCCGCTGTTCGCCACAGAAATGTGAAATCTGCCGGTCGTCGTCGTACCATACCAAATTCGGACTCTGGTTTTTTCGAAGCTGTATTTGGCCGCATTGTCCAGGACGTTTCCGAGGGCCTGCTCCAGCAGACCGACATCCAGCCTGAGCTCTGTCAGAAAAGCATGTTGTGACGGCACATCGAGCGAAAAGCGGATGCGCCGAGCTTGGGCTAAGAGCTCGTGATCCTTCGCCGCTTCAATCAGAATCTTTGTCAGCTCACCCTCGCTCAACGGTGCCAAACGGGCCCGAATGGGCTTGCCACTTTCCAAGTCGGCAAAGAGACCCGTGCTCATGGTAACGCGCTTCGTTCTGCGACAGAGCCCCCGCACGACAAACAGGCGGCGTTGAAGCTCCGACCCATCGACCACGTTCCGGAGAAGATCTTGAACCACGGCTTCCGCTTGAATGATGGGGCTCTTGAGCTGGTGCTTGAGGTCTTGAAAGGTGAGTCGTTGGGAGGCGGCGTCGCGGTCGCGCGCGCTCTCCGCCTCCTTTGCCTTGCCCAACGTGACGGCCAGATGTTGATACAGACCCAGCTGCTGACCCAAGAGCTGAGCCGCGATGACGGCGTAGGGTTGGAAGCGCTGATCGCGTGTGCTGCGGATGTCGAGCACGCCAAATCGCTTGTCGCCAAGCCCAATCGGCACCACGATCATGCGCTTTACGTGCGGAAATGTGCCAGAGTAGTCGGGATCCGCTTGGACGTCGTCGATCACCTTGGGCCTTCCGTTGGCGTACACCCAGGCGCCGGCCGAGCGCTCATCGAGCCGAAACGTTCGCGAGGTGCGCAAATGAATCTCCTCAGGGCTCCCCTCTTTCCAGGCCCCCCCGGCTGTGGCAGCAAAATGCAGGGCCTTGCCGTCTTCAGTGAGCAGACGCACGTCCATGATTTCGGCCCCCGATACCACTCCCCCGGTGATTTCCAGGGCCCGCTCCAGGATCCGATGCTCGTCGGGTTTGGCCGAGCTGAGATCGTCGTAGACAAACGCGTTCAAGCGGCCCAGGTTCTCCATCAACGTGCGCCACGAACGGTTCTCTTCTTCGATGCTCCACCGGCTGCGCCAGCTGGTCCACCAGCGTGCGACTTGGGAAGAAACGAGGGCGAGCGTCCTTAGGTCGTCGCGGGAAAAGTAGTAAGGGCTCTTTTGCGCTGCAGCGCAGCGCAGCACCCCGAGAAGCTGCTCACCTCGCTCCACGGGCGTGGACATGAACCCCAGGGGCGGCGGCGTCTTCCCTTCGCCCACGTCCAGGGCATCGCGGAACGGTTGCAGTACGTTGGGGAGTTTTTTCCAGCGGAGGCCGGGATAGCGCGGCAGAAGGGCCGCCTGATCGTCGTCAAAGTTTGCCAGGTCGAGAATGGCGAGGGGGGCCCTGTTCGCAATCACCCAGGGGACCAGGCCGTCTGCGGGCTCTCTGCCGTAGGATGTTGTCATTCCAGGTCGGCGTTGAGTCGTTGCCAAAAGCTCGAACGGACCGGATGTTTCCGACTCGGTTGCCAGAAACAGCGAGACCTCCAGGCATTGGAAGGTCTCTGCCACTGCTCTGCACACGCGCTCTGCGACCCCAAGGGCCTGGGGGCCCTTCGGTCCCTCGCCGGGACCCTCTCGTTCGGCGTCGCTCAATATCTCATTCACGGTCTCTAGCAAGCCGCGCAGCGCGCGATCTTGAATCATGTTGAGCAGCGCGGGAACAACATCTGCGAAGCGTCTCAGCCGCTCGACCTCCTGTGCGGAGAAGGCCGCTCCCGCCCGTCGATAGATGTTGAGCGCGGCGGGTTGATTTTCGTCGAGCTTGACGGGAATCGACACGAAAACGCCGAGGCCATTTCGATCCAGAAAGTCGTCGTGATGCACGTTGGGATGCGCTTTCGTGTCCGCGACAACCACCACCATGCCCGTGGTTACCGCCTCTCCGGTGGCGGAGGCGATGGGCAAAGCATGCACCGACCAGCCCATTTTTGCCGGGAACCACTCGGCTACCACCACGAGACGCTTCTCGTCGGGCGCAAGCTGCCAAAGCATGCAGCCTTCGGCAGCGAATGTCACCGCCAGCTCTTGGATTACGGCCCTCACACCCGCGCGGTGGGTCTGGGCAAGAGCAACGCGAGTCAACCGAAGCGCCGCATCTTCCATGGCGTGTCGCTGACGCTACGCCTGCCCTTCTTGAAACGCAAGCGAGAGCACCTTGGATGCGAATGCCGCGCGCCGAGTGACCGAGACTTCGACGCCTTGGAAGAGGTGTTGGCCTCGCGGGTGGTTCATGCTTGATTCGGGGTCATCGCGCTGTCTTAGAAACGCCGCTCGCGAAGGTCACTGAACGGCTGAGGAGGCTCCGCCGGCGGGCCCGCGCCTGATCTCCGCCCGCTTCGAATACGGTATCCCTCCTCGCCGACCCTGTTAATCTCGTGGCATGGGGAGCGACGAACGCCGCCCGAGCTTGAGCATCCACGAAGTGTTCGATGGCCGCTATGTCATCGAACAGCAGCTTGGCCAAGGAGGCATGGGCACCGTGTATCGTGCGCTCGATCGCGCGCTCGACGAGGTGGTCGCGCTCAAGGTGCTGGCCCGCGGCGCGGTCTCGGAGCGCCGCGCCTCCGAGCGTTTTCGTGCGGAGGTTCGCCTGGCACGACGGGTCACGCACACCAACGTCGCGCGTGTCTACGACCTCGGTGAACGCGACGGCGTTCTTTACTTCACCATGGAATGCATCGACGGCGACACCTTGCGTGGCGCCCTCTCGCGTCGCGGAAGGTTTCCGCTCCACGAAGGGCTCGCCGTCGGCGCCGCCATCACGTCGGGCCTGGCCGAGGTCCACGCGCACGGCATCGTGCACCGCGATCTCAAGCCGACCAACGTCATGTTGAGCGCCGGGGGTCGGGTGGTCCTCACCGACTTCGGCGTAGCGCGCGATCTCACCGCGGGCTCGGAGCTCACCGTGGGGCCCATCGGCACGGCCTCGTACATGGCGCCCGAGCAGGCCCTCGGACGACCGGTGGACGGGCGCGCCGACCTGTATGCGCTGGGCGTCATCTTGTTTGAGGTCTTTACAGGTGTGCACCCGCTCCACGTGTGCGCGCTGGGCACGACGGAGCAGGAGCGCGAGCGAGCCCTGCGGCACGCTCTGTCCTCGCTCTCGCCCGCCCTGTCGACCCTGATCATGACATGCCTTGCCACGACCCCTGAGGCCCGTCCCGCGTCCGCCGTCGAGGTCGAACGGGCGCTGTCCAGCATGCTCGCCGCGAGCCAGGGCCAGGGCGCGACGGCCGCGCTGGCCGCCGACCTTCCGCGCGTGGTGCCTCCTCCCCCGACGTCGGTGCCCAGCGCCGCGCCCGAGTCCCATGCGCTCGAGGCGGCCAGTTTGCCCGACCGCGCGCTGGCCGTCTTGCCGTTCCGCTACCGGGGCGTGCACGACGAGGCCGACGAGGCGATGGGCGATGTGCTCTCCGAAGAGCTGGTCGACGCTTTGTCTCGGACACGAGGCCTGCGCGTGCTCGGTACGGCCATGACCGCGCCCTGGCGCGAGAGCCGCGATGTCCGAGACATGGGCCGCGCGCTCCTGGCCTACGCGGTGGTCGATGGCAGCATGCAACGGGTGGGTGAGGACCTGCGCATCACGGTGCGCTTGTTGGACGCCACGACGGGCATGCAGCTCTACACGCAGCGCGTTGAGGGGCCCATGGCGGAGATGTCGGTCATGCAGGAGCAGGTGGCGACGCGCATCGCCGAAGAGCTGCGCGTGGAGATCACGAGCCGGGTGCACGCGGCGGGGCTGCCCTTGGAGGCGGTGGAGCGCTACCTCCTCGCGCGCAAACACATGGCCACGGCGAGCTACACGGGGTTGGTGGAGGCCGCCGAGGAGCTCGCGCGTTGCACCGCCCTGGCGGAGACCTTCGGTCCCGCCCACGCCGCCCATGCCATCACCGCTTTGCGGGCGCTCTTCTTCGCGCAGGGTGACGGTAGGAACAACTGGGAGGGCCAGGCGGAAGCCTCGGTGCGCAAGGCCCTCGCCGTGGCGCCGGACTTGGCCGAGACCCACCTTGCCGCGGGCATCTTGGCGACGCAGGAAGCGCGCTTCGCGGAGGCGTCGCGTCACCTGCGGCGTGCGGTGGACCTTGCCCCTGGCTATGCCCACGCACAAGAGTACCTGGGCAGCCTGGAATGTGAAGCTGGAAAGGGCGAGCGCGGCATGCCTCGTCTGCTGCGCGCGGTCGAGCTCGACCCACATCGCGTCTTTGGCTGGCTTGCCATCGCGCGGCAGCACGCGCTGTCGGGGCGCTACGATCATGCCTACGCAGCCCTCGATGCGACCGAGCGGCATCAAGGGCAGCCCGGTGTTGGGTCCGCGACGCTCCGGGTGCGCCTCGCGGCCTGGAGCGGCGATCAGGGGCGGCTGCGCCACGAAGCCGACCGTGTGCTCGCGCTGCGTGGCAGCACGCCGCGGGCCGAGATACCTTCCCTCTATGCGCGGGCGGCTTTGGGACAGTTGGGCGGCGCCGAGCTGGACGCCCGTTGGAAGGCGCTGCTCGGCACGGCGGAGAGCGCCCGTTTCAGTTCGTTGCTGCTGCAAGTGCACAGCGAGCTAGCCGCCCTCCAAGGCCGCCTGGACGCGGCCAATCTGTCGCTGATGCGGGCGGCTACGGGCATCCTGGTGGACATCGCCTGGCTCGACCGCTGTCCGGTCCTCGCGCCGCTGCGGGAGGTCCCAACCTTCGCAGCGCTGCGCAAGAAGGTCGCGGCGCGCGCCGAGCTTTTATGGACGGGAGCTTAGGATTGGACATGGACCGCATCGCACCGACGCAACGGCCTGCTGGCGCCAACGATGGCACGCAAGAGTGGCGCGACCTTGCCTTCTTGCATTTCGAAGTGCCCCTCAACCTCCTACGGGCGGCCGTGCCCAAGGAGCTCGACCTGGACCTATGGCAAGGAAAGGCGCTCGTAGGCATCGTGCCCTTCGCCATGTTCAAGGTGGTGCCGAAGGGCCTACCCTATGTGCCGCTGGTGAGCGATTTCCTCGAGCTGAACGTGCGCACCTACGTGACCGCGGAGGGGCGCCTGCCGGGGGTCTACTTCTTCAGTCTGGAAGCGGAGAGCACCTTGGCGGTGGCGGCCGCGAGGGCCGTCTGGGGTCTTCCCTATTTTCGAGCCAGCATGCACATGGAGCGCGACGGGGATGTCATTCACTACCGCTCGAAGCGCGTCTTCCCAGGACCGACGCCCGCCACGTTCGACTGCAGCTACCGCGTGGGCGAGGCCCTCGGGGCCTCCGAGCCCGACTCGCTCGAGTTCTTCCTGGCCGAACGCTACCTGCTCTTTACGGCTGAGGAGGGCGACGTACGCGTGGGTCAGGTCCACCATACACCCTATCCGTTGCATCGCGTCGAGGTCGAACGTTGCGAGCAAAGCATGTTGAGCGTGCTCGGTTTTCCAGACGACTGTCCGCTCTATTGCGCGCACTACTCGCCCGGTGTGGATGTGGAGGTCTTCGGTCTCGTTCCCGCGAAGGAGCGTTGAGGCCGAGCTTTCACTCGCCGCGCAAGGCCTCGATCGGGTCGAGCCGGGCGGCGCGCCACGCGGGGTAGAAGCCAAACGCCACGCCGGCTGTCAAGGACAGGCCGATGCCCAAACCGACGGACCAGGGCTCCAGGTAGAAGGTCCAGTGGCCGAGGGCGGAGCGGAGACCCAGCGCGGCAAGGTAAGATAGACCTGCCCCGCTGCTGACCCCCACAAGGCCCCCCAGCAGCGAAATGGTCGCCGCTTCGAACAGAAATTGCCCTAAAATGGCCCTGGGGGAGGCGCCCACCGCGCGGCGGACGCCGATTTCGCGCGTTCGTTCGCTGACCGTCACCAGCATGATGTTCATGATGTTGATGCCGCCCACGAACAGGGCCACCATGCCGGCCCCCAGCAAGAGGAGCTGAATGATGTCCATGATCAGCTCTTCTTGGGCGTGGGAGTCGGGATCTTCCAGGTCAAAGTTCTTGACGTTGTTGTGGCGCCGGAGCACGGTCTTCGTGATGAGGTCGCGCAACGCCGCGAGGGGTGTTGCGGCGCCGGGGCTGCGGCGAACGTAAATGCGCTCCCTTTGCGCGTCGGGCGACATCACCGCATCGAAGGTCGTCTCGGGCACCACGATCTTGCGATCCCAAATCGAGGTGCTGTCGGTCGAGCCGATGATGGGTCGTTCTTCCAGAACGCCGACGACCGCCCACGACTCGCCTCCGGCCTCCACCCGGATGTCGCTCAGGGAGGTTTGCGAGTCGAGCAGCACCTCCCACACCTCGTGACCCACCACGCAGACCCGACTGCGCGAGTCCAGATCCTGCTGGTCGATGAAGCGGCCGCGCGCGACGGCGATCCGGTACAACGCGGGGGCCTCCGGCGTGGCGGTTACCAGGGTGACGGGCTTCTTTCGTCCGCCGCTTCGTGCCTCCACGTGGCGCGTGGCCTCGCTCGACACCCGGGCTCCGCCCAAGGAGCGAGTCTCGCCTAGGGCCTCGGCGTCGGCCAGCGAGAGCTCGCGGCGCGGACGATAGCGATCCTTCCCAGGAGCGTCGGCGGTCTCCACCTTGATGAGATCGGCGTCGTAGGCATCTTGATTGGCGCTCATCAGGGCGGTCTCACCCCCGGCCAAAAGCCCTGCCAAGAGCACGATGGAGCCCGAGCCGATGATGATCCCGAGCAGGGTCAGGGCCGCGCGCATGCGGTCCTTCAGGACTGTCCGAGACGAACGCACGAGGTCCGTGAGGGTCATCGGCGGATGGCCTCCATCGGATCGAGGGCGCCGGCGCGTCGCGCGGGGATGAAACCAAATACCACGCCTACCCCGAGCGAGACGACGCTCGCCGCGATGACGGCGCCGGTGGACAGCGTACCGATCCAACGCGGCTCCGCGGTGGCAATCAGGGTGGACACCAGCCAGGCGACGGCCACGCCTCCACCCACGCCCACGGCGCCGCCCGCACCCGACAAAAGGAGCGCCTCGCCCAGGAATTGGGCGCCAATGTCGCGCGGCGAAGCGCCGAGCGCCTTGCGGATACCGATCTCTCGCACGCGTTCCGACACGCTGACGAGCATCATGTTCATGACGCCTACACCGCCGATGAGCAGGGCAATGCCGGCGATCAAGCCCACGATGATCTTCATGATCAAGAAGACTTGTTCGAACTTTTCCATGATGCTGGAGAAGTCGTAAAACGTGAAGTCGTCCACGCCGCGGTGCCGCTCCTCCATGAGCGCGTTCAGGATGCGTTTGACGATGTCGTTGTTCGCCGCTGCGTCGGTCTTCGCGAGGATCAACGTCTGTTGCCTTGTCTCGGGCTCCACGTCGGCGAGCGTGTCGAGGGGCACGATGAGCAGGTTCATCCAGTCGAAGCCGAAGTTGATGCCCCAACGGTCGTTGTCTCCCAACACGCCGACCACCCGACAGCGGAGGTTGCCTACGGTCAGCGTGTGCCCCACGGGGCTCTGGTCCCACAGCGACTCGGCGAGCTCGGGGCCCACCACGCAGACCTCCCTGCGCTCCAGGCTATCGTCTTCGGTCAGGGCCCGACCCTTGGCCAACCGCAAGCGGTAGGTGGCGAGGAACTGACCATCACCTCCCAACAAGTCGGTGCGTTCTTTTCGACCATTGTCGGCCAGGACGTCGCGGGTGCCGACCGACGCGTACATCGTTCGGCTTTCCAGGTGGGGCAGACCATCGAACAGGCGATCGCGGTCGGCCCGCGTGAAGCCCGGCTGGTAGGAGCCTTTCTTGTGCGCCGCGCGCACCGGCTCCTTCGGCACCAGCATCAGGATGCGCGCGCCTCCCATGTCCTCGATGCCCTGGTTGAGCGTTACGAGGCCGCTCTCGGCCAGGGAAGACATCAGCACGATGGCGAAGGCGCCTAACGTGATGGACAGCACCGTCAGGCTCGAACGGAGCTTGTGACCCGACAGCGCGCGGAGCGCGATGCGAAGGACCTCGGGGATCATCACATCTTGGTCTCGTTGGCCTCGGCGGAGCCCGGCTTGATCAGGACGCGCTGCCCCTCTTCGATGCCCGACGTGATCTCGACCTCCCGGTCGTTGCGCGCCCCGACCTGCACGTCGGCCTCGACGGTGGTCTCCTTGCCATCGTCGCCCACCACCACATGGTGGACATACGATCGCCCTTTGTCTTTGACCACGGCCTCGATCGGCAGGGTCAATACCCCCGGCTTCTCCTCCAGGTGAATGCGGACATCGGCCGTCATC
>CAYLJT010000277.1:0-9878 GCA_964383995.1 uncultured Polyangiaceae bacterium | reverse complement strand
TTGGCGAGCTGCGCGAGCTCGCTTTCGACCTCGACGAAGCGGGACGAGTACGCGCTCGTGGCGTCCGCGGATGCTTTGGTGCGGCTCAGTAGCTCGCGCTTTTCCCGCTCGAGGGCGTCGATCTTCCCGAGCAGCTCGCGAATGGCGTTGTCGCTCGCGAGGTGCGTGCGCAAAACATCGACCTCGCGCTCGGTCTCGGTCAGCCGTTCGCGTAGGCGCTCATTCTCCACCAGGAGCTCTTCCGTGAGCTGGGCGCCCTTGCGGAAGAACTGCTGAATGAAGGCATCGCGCTCTTTTTTTAGGTCCTCGTAAGGCACGTCGCTGGGTGACGCCGAAGGCCCTTTCATGACGCTCCTCTCGGATGCACCCTAGGTCTCGCCGGTGTTCGGACCGTAGCACGGTGCCCGCGCCGATCGGAAGCGACTGACAAAAACCCCGGGGCGGTTTGGTATGGTCGAATCATGGATGCCGCTTCGGCTCCGCGGGCGTCGCCGCTCGTGGTCTTCAAGCTGGCCGAGATTGCTTCAGGCCCGAGGGCCCGCGTGGATCTCTGTCGAGCCACGTGGTCGAGTGGAGACACTCGGCTGGTCGCCGTCAAGCGACCTCAAGCGCAGCTACTCGAAGATGCCGACGCGATGAATCGGTTTCTCGACGAAGTGTGGATGACCTCCGCGCTGAAGCACAAGAACGTCGTCGAAGTGGCGGGTTTTGGTCGCGACGACGAGGGACCTTTCATCGCCATCGAGCTCGTTCAAGGCGTTTCGTTGGCCCGCCTGCGCAAGACGGTCTTCGAGACCGGCGAAGAGTTCAGCGAACGGCTGGTGGTCTACATCGGCGTCTGCATCGCGCGCGGGCTGTCCGCCGCCCATACGCTGACCGCTGTGGATGGCGAGCCTCTCGGGCTCGTGCACCGCGATCTGAACCTCGACAACGTCCTCGTTGGCTTCGACGGCGACGTGAAAATAGCGGATTTCGGCTTTGCCACCGCGAAGCAGCGCATCACGTCGCAAACGGTTGGCTTTCAGGCTCGCCCGACGCTCCAGCTTGCCCCCGAAGAGGTCACCGGCAAAACCGTCGATCACCGGCTCGACCTATTTTCGCTGGGTCAAATCCTGTACGAGCTGCTCGCAAAAAAGCCTGCGTGGTCCGGCAAAACCGAGATGGAGACCCTCGTTGCCATCACCAACGAGGCGGCCCCGAGCTTGTCGAGCGTGCGGCCTCGCATGGACAAAAGCGTCGCCGCGCTGGTCATGCGTTGCCTCGAAAAGGACCCCGCGGCCCGCTACCCGGACGCGGCTTCCGTGGCTGACGCCCTCGATCAATGGCTCGACAAACATGGTTGGCCTCGCGGCAACGCGGAGGCCCTGAGCCGCTTTGTTCGCCGCAATTCCATGCGGCAAATGCGCTGGTTCGAGCAGGCGTTGGCGGGCACCCCCGCGAAGGGCGAGCCCTCGAAGGAGGTTCCTGCGCCGCCGTCGAGCCCACCCGTCACGCGCGAGAAATCAAAGGAGAGCCGCACGGCGGTGACAGCGGTCGAGCGCCCCTCGCGCGACCGCGCGTCCCCCGCGCCGCCCGAGCCCAGCACCAAACCGCCCCGGTCTCCGCGCCATCCGACCGCTCAGCTCGAAGCCCTCGGCGAGGTCGTCGCGGCAAGGCCCCCCACGATCAGCATTTCCAAGGTGATTCCCGAGGAGGACGACGATCCCGATTGGGACGCCGCCACGCTGGTTCAGGCGAGGCCGACCCCGTTGCCCGAGGAAGCGCCCGCGGCAGACGACGATGAAGGGCTCGATCTCGTGGAAGAGGCGCCCACGCAGCCGAGCCGCCCCAAAAAGAAGCCAGCCGATCTGCTGGCGTCCATCGAGGGCGAGCTCGACGCCGCGCGCTCCGAGGCCGACGCTCACCGTGACCTGGCCCTCGAGCTGTCTGCCCGCGCGGAACGAGCCCACATGGCCGCACGGTTGGCGCGCGAGGCTGCCCTGGCGTTGGAGGAGGCCCGCGCGCTGGCTCAAAAGGGCGACCGCTCGGGGGCCGAGCGGAAAGTCGCGATCGCGCGTGAGCTGTTGAGCTCCGTCGAGTCCGACAAAGAAAGTTTGAGCGCAAACTAATCGTCGCCACGACTTCGCCACAACCTCTTCATCGAAACGCCCAGGGGCCTGCGCCGAGGCTGCGCCGTCCGAAGCTAGGCTCCGCTCATGTCCCGGACCCAGCGTGTGGCCTTCAACCTCATTGGTACTTCTCTCCTCGCGGGGGGCCTCTTGGCCCTGCGCATGGCCCTGACGCAGACGCTGTTCTTCGGTTTTTTGGCGTACAACCTGGCCCTCGCCTGGACCCCCCTCGGGCTTGGGGCGCTGTTCGCGCGGCTCTTGCGGGCGCGGCGGGACCGCATCGCGCTGCCCGTCGGCGTCGCCTACGCGCTGTTTTTCCCCAACGCGTTTTACCTCGTCACCGACGTCATCCACCTCAAGAGCCAAGACGGCGTGCCCCTCTGGTTCGACGCGACGCTCTTCATGGTGTTCGCGTTCGCCGGCACGGGCCTCGCGCTCGCTGCGCTCGGGCTCGTCCATCGCGCGATCGCCGCGCGCTTCGGCGGCCGGGCAGGGTGGCTCGCCGCGGTGTCGATGGCGCTCTTGAGCGGCTTCGGCATCTTCCTCGGGCGTGTCGAGCGGCTCAACAGTTGGGACGTGGTGACCCGTCCGGTGGCCCTCATCGAGCGGGCCACTTCGCCGCTGCTGCGGCCCTTCGATCACCTCGGGGCGTGGCTCATGACCCTGGTGTTGGGGGGCCTGCTCGCCTCGTTGCACATCGCGGTGCACACCGGGCCGCGCGCCGTCGATGTGCCTGGTCGTTGAGCGTTATTCCAGCGTGCCGACGAAGATCTCGCGTTGGGGAGCGTGCTCGATGGAGCCGCCGACGGAGTACAAATGCCCTTGGAAAAGCGGCGTTTGATGTGAATGTGCGCGGGCCATCGGCAGCGCAGTGAGGGCCTCGAAGGTGCCCACCTTGCCCGTGTCGTCGAGGTTTGCGCGCAGCACGGTGTCCTGTTCGCCACCCACCAGGCTCGTCATGCCGCCCACGACGTAGAGCTGGTTCAAGAACACGAGGGCCGACGAGGTGGCTCGCCCTTCAGGCAAATCGCCCACCGTCTCCCATGCGCCGAGATCGCCATTTTCGGCCACGTTTGCGCGGTAAATCGTGGTGTGCGCGGACACGCCCGAGCCGCCGCCGATGACGTAGATGGCGTCGTCGTGCACGACCGCCGCGTGGTGTGTCAGGGCCTCGGGCAGGGGCGCGATGGTCTCCCACGCGGACAACGTCGTGCCGTCGAAGGGAGCGCGCTCGATGACATCGACGATGGTCTGCTTCGGCGTGCCCGTCGACACATCTTGATCGAGGCCGCCCAACGCGAACACGAAGCCGCGCGCGCAGGCGAGGGCCACGTGGTAGCGCGACGCGTTGAGGTCCGGACCCTCGCTGATGGTCACGCCGCCCGCGTCGTCGACCGCGCCGACATAGCTCTTCTTGCCCGCGTTGCCGTCGCTGAGCAGCCCGCCGCCGAGCACGAAGCCTGCGCCGACTTGGCAAAATCCAGGGCCGATCAAGGCGATCGGCAGGTCGGCGACGTCGCTCATCTCGGACACGTTGCCGCTGTCGTCGATGGCCCCACGCTCGATTTGAAGCCGCGGCAACGTGGGGCCGGTACCCGCGAGGGCGTAGAGATAGGGCCCGCTCGCGGTCTCCGCGATGAAGGTCGCATGGTGGTCCCGCGAGTGGTTCAACAAGGGGCCCGCGTTCCACGCGGTGAGCGTCGCCTCGCAGCCGTTTGCGCCGGGATGTGAGCCGGTGGGGCAAAAGGCCTCGCCGCCGCCGCTCCCGCCCGCTCCACCGTCTCCCCCTGCGCCACCGCTGCCGCTGGTCGTCGACGATGACGTCGTCACCGCCGCGTTGTCGTCCTCACCGCAGCCAGCGAGGGCCGCCGCACATGCCATGACCACAAGAGAAGGAACCCAGGCTCGCATCATGGCGACGCCGTAGGCAGGCTCCGGGCCACGCGCAATAGACCGGCGCTCGTCGGCGAGGGGGCCACCGTTCGCCTCGACCCGCGAGGCCGGCGGGCGGCTCGTCCCGGCGACCGTTCCAAAATTGACGGTCCGGGAGGGGGGGCGATTATTTGGAGTGCAAACTATTTGCGCCGTTTGCTCGCCGTCCAGCGTGAGATCGTGTCTCCGAGGATCACCTCGGCGGAGCCGAGGGCGCGCACGTCGCGGGCGCCTACCAGCAGCATTACCGCCCGCAGCTCGGCCAGGACCTGATCGAGGTAGCGCCTCGCTCCTTCAGGGCCCCCTTGCACGAGGGCCTGCAACACGGGCCGCGCGATGCCCGCCGCGCTCGCTCCGAGGGCCACGGCCTTCGCCAGATCGAGCCCGCTCGCCACGCCGCCCGTCGCAATGATGGTGCGCAGCTTGGGTCGGGCGGCGCGCGCCAACATCACCGACGCCGCCGTCGGGATGCCCCAGTCGCGCAGGGCCTCGCCGAGGCTGCGCGCGGCTCCGGTGGCCCGCTCGGTTTCGACAGCGACCCACGAGGTGCCCCCGGCCCCCGACACATCGACGTGCCGCACACCCGCCTTGGTCAGTCGCCGAAGGGCCGAAGCGCCCAGCCCCGACCCCGTTTCTTTGGCGATGACCGGCACCGAGAGCTCCTTCGCGAGACGCTGGATGGTGGCCGCGACACCGCGAAAATCCCGGTCACCGCCCGGCTGCACGAGCTCCATCGCGGGGTTGAGGTGGACGCACAACGCGTCGGCGCCCACCGCCTCGACGAGCCCTTGCACGACCTCGGTGGACATCGCGTGGGCCTGCACGCCGCCGAGGTTTCCGAGCACCAGGGCCGTGGGCGCGATGTCTCGGACAGAGTAGGTTTCGGCCTTCGATCGGTCGATCATCGCGCGCTGGCTGCCGAGGCCAAAGCCCAGGCCGCGCTCCTCCGCGATGCGAGCCAACGTTCGGTTGATCTCCCGCGCGCGCTCCGTGCCCCCCGTCATGGCCGCGATGATGAGCGGCGCCTTCAGGCGCTTTCCGAACAGGCTGACGCTCGTATCGACCTCATCGAGGCACAGCTCGGGCAGCGCGTCGTGGACCAGCTCGACGTCGTCGAAGAGCGTCGTTTTGGCCCGAAATCCCACGTCGCCCGTGGCGCAAAGGTCAATGTGGTCGGCTTTGCGTTGACCGATGTCCGTGCTCATGCGCCGGCCACCATAGCGCGGTCCATCGCCTTTGCTGCTACGATAGCTGCCATGGAAGGCCTGTCCGATCGACAAACACGCTGGGTTTTGGGGCGGTTCGCAGAGCTGCTCGAGGTCGGAGCCGAGCCCGTGCGCGGCCTCATCACGCCCACCTCCGAGTTTTTCCCCGACGGCTTTGACGGCACCCCGAAGAGCGTCGCGCGCTTGCTCGGCCGCACCAAGGAGCACGCGGGCCTGGCCAGCGTGCCCATGGACCTCGCGATCATCACGCCCGAAGGCGCAGCGGTGACCGTGTCGTGCTCGAGCGGCGCCTGCGGAACCGATGCGTTCGACGCGGCGAAGGTGCGGCGCGTGACGCCCAAGGCGGAGGGAGGCTACGTGGTGTCCCTGGCGGCCCAAGAGCTCGGCCACCCGGTGGCGCTCACCACGGCGTTGGTGCGCGCGGTGGCGCAGGCGTTCTTGCTGGAAGCGGCGGCGGACGAAGATTTCGCCCCCGAAGAGATGGAGCCCACGGTGGACTTGGCCTCTACCATGCTTGGCTTTGGTGTCTTGATGGCCAATGGCTCTCACATCGTCGTCAAGGGCTGTGGTGGCATGAAGGTGCACTCGGCGACGCGCATGCCCGTCGAGGAGACGACCTTCGCTTTGGCCTTGTTTTGTAGCCATTTTGGCGTGCCCTCCGCGGGCGCCAAGCGGCACCTCGACCCGACGCAGCGCGAGTCGTTCGCCGAGGCCGAGGCCTGGATGGCCAACAACGGTGCTCTGCTCAAGATGATGAAGGGCGATCGGGAGCTCATCGTCCGCGGCGACTACGAGCTTGGTGAGTCCAAAGGCATCCTCTCTAGGCTCTTTGGGATAGGCCGCAAGGCCAAGGCCAAAGCGCCCACGCAGGACGAGCTCGAGGCCCTCGCGGCGTCGCAGGCGGCGAAAGCGCGCGCCACGACGAAGGATCCCGCCAAGGCCAAGCGCCTGGCTGAAATACGCGCGCTCGTCGATGAGGCCATGGCCGGCGAATAGGCTCCTTGGCTCAAGCGCTCTTTTCAGGGTGCCAGTTTTTCTGCCCGGCCCACGTCGAAGATAGGCAGTGATCCGGAAATCAAACACTGCGCATGGGGCTCGCAAACCACGACGCGCGGTTGTCCCCAAAGGCGCACCATGCCGCCCTCTTCTGCCTCGGAAGGTGCCAGTGCCCAATGCAGGTCCTCGCGCGTGACGAGGTAGGGCCCGACCGTGAAGAACCCCTTGGAGCGCCCAATAGGCCCCTCGATGCGCTGCGGCCAAGCCACGAGCTCGATGGCCAGAACGCGCCTCGCGCGAAACCAACGACCGGACCGCGACTGGATGATCTCTTCGCTCTCGACCTCGTCTTCGAGCACGAGCTCCGCCGTCACGCGCAGCTTGGCGCCGAGCAACCCGTCGTAGTTTGCCGCGCCGCTGCCAGCGAGGTTGTCCGGCACGCGGAGTTTGTCGGGCGTTTCGCCGCCGTCCAGCGTCACGCCGCGGACATCGAAGCCGCCTTTCGTCGGCCGCACGGTGCCCTCGAAGACCACGAGACCCTCTTGCAATGCGCTGTTGTCGGCCAGCACCGTTGCGCCTTCAGCGAGCGCTGGGTTTGTCTCGGACGGGGGCGACGGCGCCTCGGACGGATCGCTCGGGGCAGGCGTGCTCGCGCAGCCGAGGGTCCCTGTCAAAAGCACCACGAAGAGCCGCGCGCGGTTCATCGTCGCTGCGATAGGCCGGCTTTCCTGGTCGAGCAAGGGTCCACGGCTTGACCAACCCCGAAGAGCCCGGTATGCGCTCTTTCGTGACCCTGCAAAAGCTCGCGTTGTCGCTGTTTTTCGGCCTCTTCGCCTTGATTTCGTTTGCGCCGCGGGCCCACGCCGAGGGGCGTGTCGCGGTGGTCGACGTGCAGTTTGCGGTGATGCAGACCGAAGACGGCATTCGAGCCCAAGCCACGCTCAAGAAGCTGTTCGACAAGCGTCAGCAAGAGCTCGACAACAAGCAGGTCGAGCTGCAAAAGACCCGCGAAGACATCGAGAAACAGTCCCGCGTCATTTCCCGCGAGGCGCTGCAAAAGCGCATGGAAGACTGGCAAAGGGCGATGATCGAGCTGCAGACGGTCTTCGTTGAGTACAATAAAGAGCTTCAAAAGAAGCAGGGTGAGCTGACGCAACCGGTGCTGCGCAAGATGCTTGGCATCATCGGTCGCATCGCGAAGAAGAACGGCTACGACGTCGTGGTCGACAAGACGGCGGCCCCCTACGCGCGCCCCGATCTCGACCTCACCGAGCGCGTGATTCAGCTCTACAATTCGGGAGATTCGGGGGAGGACGAGGCGCCGAAGGACAAGCCCGAAGGGGCCCCCACGCCGCCTCCGGAGAAGAAGCCCGAGGACGCGAACTGAGCGCTCGCGCCGCCTGAAATCGCGGGATTCGGTCGGGGTCCGCGCGCGCCCCCCGGCGGCGCAAGTCGCGGATTGCGGAGGGGGCACGACGAGGTCTTGCGGTCGTCGCTTGGCCAAACGAAAGTCGCGCCATGCCTGAGGTGCGCATTCGCCCCCGTTTTGCTCTGCCCATTGTGCTCTTGACCGCGTGCGGGGCGGAGCCGCCGCCGCCGCCCGTGGTCGTCCCCGTGCAAACGGTGGCCGTGGAGCCCGAGCCCGTTGCTCCGCCGCCCGAGCCCGACGCGCGATGGGTTCGCAGCGATGGCGGAACCTTCGTCGGCCCCTCGTGGCCTGAGGGAACCCTCGTCGTGGTCGGCGGGAGGCGCGTCCTCGTCGCCCCGGACGGCTCGCACAAAAGCCCGGAGATCGAAGCCTCGGAGGCCCTCGAAGAGCTCGCGCAGGTGCCCCTTCCAGGGGGCGCGACGGCCCTCGTCGGGCGCTCTGCGCACACGCTGTTTCGCTTCGCGGGGCCGCTCGGCGCGCCCACCGTGCTCGGTCGCAGCGACGACGTGATCGATCAGCTTGGTACGGCCCCGGGCCTCGTCGCGCTGTGGAGAGGCCGCTTTTCAGCGCCTATTTTCATCGATCCCACGGACGGGACCTTGCGCCCGGGTCCCAAGCTGCCCGCCCTGCCTGCCAAGGCGATGATGTTTCGTTCGCTGTCCGAAGGCGCCGCCATCTTCGACAGCGCGGGCCTGTTCGCGACGAACGATGGGGGAGCGTCGTTTCGGCCCGTCGCGAGCACGGCGAACGACCAACTTCGGGTCACCGGCCTGCGCGCGCGCAGCGTGTCGCAGACCTCGCCCATCCTCGCGTTCGTGTACGCCGACGGCCTCGAAAGTCCCGTCGATCCGAGCGCGTTCGCCCTCGGTCCCATGCAGGAGCCGCCCGCTCCGAAGGACGAGCCCAAGCTCTTGCGTTGGGTGCGAACGACGGGTCGCGATCCGTTGGAAGCCGCGGTTTCGTCGGGCGTTTTGGATCACGACGGCAACGCCATCACGGCGAGCCATGGGCTCGTCGCGCGCATCGCGCTGCCCTCGGGGGAGCTCAAAGAGCTCATGATCCTCGGCGCCACGCCCTCGCCGCTGCCTTGTTCGGCCGATCGTTGGGGGGACAACGTGTTGCTCGGCTGCGCGCTTCCGGCCGAAGAAGAGAACGATCTGTACGACCCGTTCGGCATCGTCACCGTGCCGCGCATGGGGCCTCTCCGTCACGATCGACCGCTCTTGGCGCGTAATGGCGAGAGCTTGGTGCGCGTGTCGCCGCGAGGCGGGGTCATGCTGCTCGGTGCGTGCGATGGCACCGAAGGCGGCGACGCTTGCGTGCGTAGCCCGAGCGGTCGTTTCGAGACGGTGTCTGTTGATCAAGACCTCGTGGAGCGTGGCGCGGGGCCCCTCGCGGACGGCCGCGTGGCCTACATTCGCGGCCTGTACGAGGGCGACGAGCCTCCGCTGCCGGTGGAGGGAGCGCCCCGCTCGGATCTCGGGTTTCCCTCGCCGTACGTGGTCTTTTCCGATGGCCTCGGTCACGAAACTTGGCTCGCGTCCTCCGCGTGGACGGGCCGGACCGCCGGCGCGTTCACCGTCGCTGCGCCGCTCGTCGAGGCCGATGATGGCACCCTGCGCTTCGCGTTGAGCAACGAGGAGGGCGTCTTCGCGTTCACGCTCGTGCCGAAGGCCGCGCCCACATCCCCCACGCGCATCGACGGCGCGCGCGCGGTCTATCTGCGCGGTGAGCATGGGGCCGCGGTGGGGCCTTCGCGGCTCATGCTGTCGGCCGACGGCGGCCGTTCGTGGACCGAGAGCGCCCTCCAACCTCCCATCGCCGAGGCCCTCGAGCGCGTCGATGCGTCGGCCTACGACGCGACCCGCTTCGTGGCCAGCGACGTCGGCCTGCGCCTCGACAACTGGTTGCGGATTGGTTGGAAGTCAAACGAAGTCAGCGTTGCGCCGACCCCCGAGCCGACCGGCGCGGTGTGGCCCTCCCAGGTCCCCGCCGAGCGCCCCGCGAGCCCCGCGTTGACTTGCAAGAAGGGCGCAAAATCCCAGGCCTTGGCGTACATGCTCACCTCCGACGAGACCACCCGCGTGCTCGGCCCCGAAAAGCCCGCCGCTCAAGGGATCAAGCGCGCTACGTCGGCCATGAGCGCCCAGCGCTTGCCCGGCGTGTCCGCGCTGCTCATCGAAGAGG
>CAYLJT010000276.1:0-9881 GCA_964383995.1 uncultured Polyangiaceae bacterium | reverse complement strand
GCCGCACTTTTCCGCGGCCGTCTTTGGCCAAGAAGATGTTCTCGGGCTTGATGTCGCGATGGACGATGCCCCCCGCGTGGGCCGCGGAGACCGCAGAAATAATGGGCAAAAGCAGGTCTGCGATCTCAGTGACCTCCATCGGACCGAACTTCGAGAGACGATTCGCGAGGGTCTCGCCCTCGAGATACTCCATGACGAGGTAGGGCCGCCCATCGACCTCGCCCACGTCCGAGACATCGGCGATGTGCGGGTGGCGCAACGATGAGGACGCGCGCCCCTCCTGCAGGAAGCGCTCTACGTGCGCCTCGTTCTTGGCAAGCTCGGTGTGCATCACCTTGATGGCGACGACGCGGCCGAGATCGACGTGGTGCGCACGGTAGACAGCGGCCATGCCGCCGGAGCCGAGGCACGACTCGATTTCGTAGCGCCCGAAGTTGGTTCCGGCCGGAATTTGCGCAGGAAATTGCGTCGGTGAGCTGAGGGTTTCGCGGTTCAACGGGCGTCCCTCATGAGCCGGGTGGCGCGACGCGCGAGCTCGTCCTCGATCAAGTCGTCGATGCGGCGGAGGCGCCGTGTGACATCGCGGATGATGGCCCAGGTGACGGCCGCCGCAGCCGCCGGAGCGTTCTTGCGGAGCATCGCCATGCCGTCCTCACTGAGCTCGTAATAGGTGGTCGGCGTGATGGCGTGCACCGACGCCGAGCGCGGCGCCGGATCGACGAAGGCCATCTCACCCACCGTTTCGCCGGGCCCCATGCGGTTGATCTCGCGCTCACGGCCCTCGCGATCGCGAACGGTGGCGACGAGGACACCTTCGGCCACCATGATCATCGACGCCCCCGGAGCCCCTTCGAGGAACAACACATCCCCCGCGTCCCCATGCCGAACCGTCAAGCACACGATGAGCGCGTCCAACGCCGTGTCGCCGAGGGCACGAAAAATGGCCGTTCGGCGCAGAAGCTCTTTGTCGGGACGCGGTGGCATGCGCTGCCGCATCGTAGCGCCGCATCACAAGCCACGGGAAGCACGGGCGTTGCCTGGGTGTGCGCGCGGTGACTACGATGACAGCCCTGGTTTTCTCATGACCTCAACCAAAGTCCCTTTGGACACCGTCCCCCCCCAAGGTCGAGGCGAAGAGACGCTGTCCTCGACGGGGGCGTCGATCGATGTCGTCTTCGACCCGACCTCGGCCACGGTGCTGTCTGTCGCGGGACCGGCTACGCCCATCGACCGCGACGCCGCGCTGGCGTCGGCGCCGGGCGGCACCGATTTGAGCCGTTTTCAAGACGAAGGTGAGATCGCGCGGGGAGGCATGGGCACCGTGCACCGCGTCTTCGACAAGCGCTTGGAACGCCACGAGGCGATGAAGCTCATCGACCCAGAGATGGAGCGGGGCATGCCCATCGAGCAGGCCGTGCGCATGCGCACGCGCTTCCTCGATGAAGCGCGCATCACGGGGCAGCTCGATCACCCGAACATCGTGCCGATCTACGACATGGGTCTGCGCGAAGACGGGCTGCCCCACTTCATCACCATGAAGATGATCGAGGGCGAGACGTTCGCCAGCTACCTCGACAAGCTCGGTGAAAAACGCCTTGTATTTCCCCATCTGGAGCGGGTCGTGGATGCCCTGCTCAAGATGTGTGACGCCCTGGCCTTCGCCCACAGCCGGGGCGTCATTCATTGTGACCTCAAACCATCCAACGTGATGGTGGGCGTCCATGGTCAGGTCTACCTGATGGATTGGGGCCTCGCCTTGGTGCTCGATCCGGTGCTGGGCAAACGCCGAAGGGCGCGCCTCCCCGAGCCCGGCGCGATCCTTGGGACGCCCGCTTACATGGCCCCGGAGCAGGCCCGCGGCCTCATCGATGCGATCGATCCGCGCACCGACGTGTTCGGCCTCGGGGCCATCTTGTACCGCGTGTTGACGCAACGGCCGCCCCACGTGGGCCCCTCGTTGCCCGACACCGTACGGCTCGCGCGCGACGGCGTGATCGCGCATCCCACGCAGGTCGGCGCCTCACGCCGGTTGCCCGCGGAGCTGTGCCGCATTTGCATGAAGGCGCTCTCCGCCGAGCCGAACGACAGATACCAGTCGATGGGCGAATTTCGAGCGGATCTCGAAGCCTTCCAGCGCGGTGGCGGCTGGCTGCCGTCGCGCAGGTACCCCCCCGGCTACATGATCATCCGCGAAGGCGAGCCCGGCGATGCCGCGTACATCATCGTCGACGGCCTGTGCGAGGTGTCGAAGATGGTCGACGGCAACAAGGTCGTGCTGCGCATCATGGGGCCTGGCGAAGTGTTCGGCGAAACGGCGGTGTTTAGCGAGCAGCCGCGCTCGGCCACCGTGATCGCGAAAAACGAGGTCACGCTCAAGCTCGTGACGGCCGAGACGCTCGATCTGGAGCTTGAACGAAACGCCTGGCTCAAGGCCTTCGTGCGCGCCGTTGCGACGCGCTTTCGTGAGCGCGACGACGAGCTTGCGCAGCTCCGCACGACTCAGCGCTGATAGGTGCAGCTCACGCCATCGGCGCTCTCGGTCACGTTGCCTTGCGCATCGAGCGTCAACGTCGTGGGCAGGGCCGCCGCCGGAGGCTTGGCCTGCGCAGAGCCCTCCTTCGGTGTCAGCGTGATCGTAGACCCCGACGCGGTGTACGTGCCGTGGGTCACGACGATGCCCGACCAAACGCACACGGTGCCGGGGGGACAGGGCGAAACCAGATCTTCCGCTTGGAAGGTGCCGTCGGTCTCGAAATAAATTTTGCGCTCGTACTTTCGCGCGCCGCAGGACGCAGACTTCCAGGTCCCATAAAAGCTGCCACCGCTCGGCTTGGGGACCTCCGGGCTCGACGCGGTCGGAGCCGGCGTGGGTGACGGGGCAGGTTGGGGCGCGCTCGCCGTGGCCGTGGAGGACGCCACGGGCGCCGTCGCGGGGTCCGTTTGCTGACACGCGCAGCCCGCGGCGAGCAGCGCAAAAAACAGGGTCCATCGATCGTTCATGGGTCATCTCTCGCGCGGGGTAGCCCGCATCAGACGCATCGGAAAGGCCGGAAGACCGGGCGAAAATACCTGAAACGGCTCGCTCTCGTGGACCTCAAATCCACCTTGCCCGAGCAGCCGCTCGGTGTCGCGGTGCAGGTTGCAGCTCTGGCCGTTGAGCCGCAGCCAGATGGGATTGATGGCGTCCATCAAGGGACCCGCGATGGCTCCTTCGCTGCGCACATGTTCGATCAGCCGCAGCTCACCGCCCGGCGCGAGCACGCGGCTAATTTCGCGCAGGGCCGCCGCTACGTCCGAGACACTGCACAACACGAGCGAACAAACGACCGCGGAAAACTGCCCATTTTCAAAGGGAAGCGCGTCGACCGAGCCGGGCATCAAGGTCACGTGAGCCGCGCTCTCATCGGCGCGACCATGCGCATAGGCGAGAAAATGCGGGTCGGGCTCGATGGCCGTCACCCGCGCGGAGGCCTGGTAGTAGGGCAATTGCAGGCCCGTCCCGACGCCGATTTCGAGCACCTCCCCCGCGAGGCCCGCGACGAGCTTGCGTCGGTAGACAGCGGCGCCGCTGGCCTCGTTGCGCTTCATCAACAAGTCGTAGAGCTCGGGCTGCGAGAGCTTGCTCTTCCAATACAGGCTCGATGGCGCCCACCACAGAAAGTGCAGAGCTTCGCGGAGCACGCGCAGCAGATTAGCCGAGCGGCGGAGGTCGCGGAGCGATTGCATCCGATGCCGCGAAGGTCCCATGCTCGCGACGTGACGCCGAGCGGCGGCCCTTCGGGAGCCCCAACCACCGTTGAAGCGGAGGTCCTACGCGTGACCTTCGAGAACGACAGCACGGGCTTTCGCGTGGTGCGCGTGCGCCTCGACGATCAAAAAGAGCTGCCGGCGGTGGGCCTCTTTCCGCAGCTCATGCCGGGCTCGCGCGTGCGCATCACGGGGAATTTCGAGACCAATCCGCGCCACGGCGAGCAGCTCCGCGTGGCGAGCGTGTTGCCCCTCGCGCCCAGCACGCTCGACGGCGTCGAACGCTACCTCGCCTCGGGCAAAATCCCTGGCATCGGCCAGGCCTTCGCCAAGCGCATCATCCAGACCTTCGGCAAAGACACGCTGGCTTCGCTCGATCGCGGCGTCGACGCCCTGCGGCAGGTCCCGGGGCTCGGCCCCCGCCGCGCAGAGACCATCGCACAAGCGTGGGCGGAGCAACGCGCCGTCAGCAATATCCTCGTGTTCCTGCAGACCCACGGCATCTCGCCTTCGCTCGCGGGTCGCATCCACAAGCGCTTCGGCAGCAACGCGGTCGACATCGTCTCGCGCAAGCCCTACCGCCTCGCCCTGGATGTTTGGGGCGTGGGCTTCGCGACCGCCGATCGCGTCGCGCGCTCCCTCGGCATCCCCGCGGACGCGCCCGAGCGCATGCAAGCCGGCGTGTACCAAACGCTCGTGGACCTCAACGAGCGGGGCCACGTGTTCGTGCCGCGACCGACGCTCGTGGTCGGCGCGTCCAAGCTCCTCGAATGCGACATCGAGCAGGCGGAGAGCGCCGTCAGCGCGCTGCGCGAACAGGGCCGCGTGCGCGTCGAGCGTGTGCCTACGGGCGAAGAGGCGGTGTACACGCCGACGCTCCACGAGGCCGAAACGACGGTCGCCGAGCGCATCGTTCGCTTGCTCCACACGCCCTCCGAGGACGCCCGGCGCGGCGCGCCGCTCGATCACGTGCTCACCGTGGCGATCCATGACTTCGAGGCCGCGCGAAACCTGGCCCTGGCGCCCGCGCAGAAGGAGGCCGTGGTGGCCGCCGCGCGTCACAAAGTCCTTGTGATCACGGGCGGTCCGGGGGTCGGCAAGACGACGATCGTGCGCGCCTTGCTCATGGTTTTGGACCGCGCGAAGTTGGTGATTCGCCTCGCAGCGCCCACCGGGCGCGCCGCGAAACGCATGGCGGAGGCCACCGGGCGTGACGCCACGACGATCCACCGCTTGCTCGAAATCGACCCCAAAACCAAGGGTTTTACGCGCACCGCGCAGAACCCCATCGAGGCCGACGCGCTGATCGTGGACGAGGCCTCGATGGTCGACATCGAGCTCGCGTCGTCCCTCTTGTCCGCCCTGCGTCCTTCCACGCGGCTCATCTTCGTGGGCGACGTCGATCAGTTGCCTTCGGTGGGCCCGGGAGCGGTGCTGCGCGACGTGATCGCGTCGCGCGTCGTACCCACGGTGCGCCTCACGCAGATCTTCCGGCAGGCGGAAGGGAGCCTGATCGTCGAGAACGCACACCGCCTGCAGGAGGGCCTGTCGCCGCGCAGCGCCGAGGGCAAAACCGGCGAGTTTTACGTGCTTTCTCGCACCGACTCGGACAGCGCTGCGGACACCATTCGCCGCCTCGTGACGCAGAACATCCCCGATGCGTTCGGCCTTGACGCACGGCGCGACGTGCAGGTGCTCACGCCCATGCAAAAGGGCAAGACGGGCGTGCTCGCGCTCAACGAAATGCTGCAAAGCGCGCTCAACCCGACGGGCCCGCACGTAAAGCGTGGAGCTCAAACCTTTCGCGTCGGCGACAAGGTGATGCAGCTCAAGAACGACTACGACCGCGACGTGTACAACGGCGATTTGGGCTTCATTGCCGCCATCGACGAGACCGCGCGCAAGGTGCTCGTGACCATGGACGGGCGCGAAGTGGCCTACGAAGAAGACGACCTCGAGAACCTCACGTTGGCCTACGCGACGACCATCCACAAAAGCCAAGGCAGTGAATATCCGGCGGTCGTCGTGCCCCTGCTCAACGAGCACTTCGTGATGCTCGCGCGAAACCTGCTCTACACCGCCGTGACCCGCGGAAAACGCCTCGTCGTGCTGGTCTGCCACCCCCACGCGCTGCGCACCGCGATCTCCGATCGCATCGCCGAGCCGCGCGAGAGCGCCCTCGCGGCGCGCCTCGTCGCGGCCTTCGAGCAAGCCGAAACCATCGCGCAAGTCTGATAGCCTCGCCGGCCTTGAGCGAAACGCCCGCGCCCATCGTGCCCGGACCGAAGCCCCGTGATGTTCCGCGTCGGCGCTTCGTGCGGGGCAAAAAGAAGCCCCGGTCGGTCGAGTGGTTCGGTCTGCGCTCGTTCTGGGGTCACCTCTGGCGCTTCGCGGCCATCGGCATCGTCACCGACGACATCGACTTCCGCGACTGGATGCAGGCCGATTCCGCGGGCGCGTTGACCGCGCGGATGGCGGACGCCCTGCAAGGAAACCCCAACGCGCCCACGCTGACGGAGGCCATCGATGACGATCTCATCATCGATTACGTCGCCGACACGGGGGACGATATCTCGGTCAGCGAGGCCGTCGCCCAAATGGCCTTCGCCACGTACGAGGTCGACGATCCCCTCGATTCCAAGCAGAAACTGCTGCTTCCGCGGGGCCGGCTGCTCATCTTCGGGGGCGACACGGCCTACCCCGTCGCGACGGATCTCGAGATCGAGAGCCGGGTGATCCGTCCCTACAATCGCGTGCTCGACGACCTCGAAGCCGAGCCCCCGCACTGCCTGCTCGGCGTCCCGGGCAACCACGACTGGTACGGCGGAATCGACGGCTTTGGCCGCCTATTTCACGAGCGACGCTGCACCGTCGCGCGGGACGAGCCGCCGCGCACCGACCGCTCACCGAAGACGCAGCTTCACCACTTCGTGCAATGGGTCGAGGCCCTCACGTCGGAGGGAGGCCGCGTGTTCAAGCGCCGCGTGCTCCGCCTGCAGGGCTACACGCCGACCCAACGCACGAGCTATTGGGCCCTGCATTTGGCGCCCTCTCTCGACGCCTGGGGCGTCGATCGACAGCTCTCCCACGTCGATTTTCAACAGCGCTATTTCTTCAGCAAACAGGCCAAAGATCGCGGCCTTTTCCTGCTCTTGCCCGAGCCCGTCTACGCCTACCTCGACCGTCATCTCCCCGGCATCGACATGATGAACGCGCTTTGTCGGTCCATCGGCCGCGACGGCATTTTCGTTCTCACAGGCGACTCGCATCACTACTCGCGCCTCGATCTCGAACCGGGCGTGCAGGTCACGGCGGGCGGCGGCGGCGCGTTTCTTCACCCCGCGCGCATCGCGAGGAGCGCTGGCCCGCGCAACCTCAAGGCTGAGTTTCCGGGCCCAAACGCTTCGCGCTCCCTCGCCTACGGCATCCCCTTCGCGTTGCTCTCGGGCCGCGCAGGGACCGCGGTGCACGTCATCCTGGCAGCCGTCTACGCGGGTGGATTCCCCATCGCGCGGGCCGAGCCTATCAACGTGTGGGGGCCGCTCCTGGGCTTTCTGGTGGCCCTCGGCGCCGCCGTCGGGACCGTCGGTCTCCAGCGCGCAAAACGCTTCAAAATAGCGGCCTTCTGTCTTGCGACCGCGGCCCTCATCGGGGCCCTGCCACCCCTCTTGCACCTCGCCTGCGCACCTCTCGGTGTGCTCGATCCGCCCTGGCTCGATCGCGGTGTCGACGCTGCGCTGTTGGTCGGCGAAATCGCGCTCGCCGTGCTCGTCGCAGGGATCTTCTTGATGATCGCCGTGCTCACCGGCATCACGCACGACCCCTTCGGGGCCCTCTCGCATCCGGGCTACAAACATTTCGTGCGCTTGCGCGTGCGCCGCGATGGCACCGCCATCGATGCCTGGGTCCTCGGCCGAGAAGATCCCTTGAGCGCCGAAAAGGGCGTGGCGCTGATCGACCATTTCACCTGGAAAAATCCTCGCCCCCGCGAAGAAGTCGGGCCCGTTGCTGGCCCCGATGCGCCCTGCTAGCCTCCGGCCCCTTCAAAAAGGCACTACTTTCGCGCGGCCAATTCGGCCTGCGCAGTGCAAGGACGAGCGAACATGGCAGCAACGAACGGACAGCAAGGCGGCGGCGCCGCAGGACTCCAAATTCAAGGTGGAGCGGCCATCGTCGCACCCGTCGGCGCCTTCCCCAACGGGGTACCCAACAACGCGCTCATCGTGGTCCCCATCTCGAAGCCCACCGATGAGCTCCTCGCGCAGCTCAAAGAAGGCCCGGCCGCCGTCACGGTCGATCAAATGTGGAAGCTCTTGGGCTTCAACGGACCTGCCGTGCAGGTGCAAGACGATCAAGGTCGGCCCATCGCCATCGGCCTCGAAGACCTGCTCTCGGGCCTCGACAAGCACTGGCAAGAGCAACCCGACGACCTCAACCGCGGGCGCATGTACGCCCAAGAGCTCATCAAGCACGATCGCCTCGCGCGGGCCGAGCAGGTGCTCTCGAAGGTCGTCGCCAAGGGCGGCGTCGGCGATGATTGGCTCGCCCTCGGCGTGACACAGCTCAACCAAGACAAGCTCGACAAGGCCGAAGGCACCCTCAAGGGCGCGGCCAATCTGCTCAAAGAAAACCCCTATCCCGCCCTTCATCTCGCGAAGCTCTACAAGAAGAAGGAAGAAGCGAAGACCGAGCGCGAGTGGATCGACAAGGCCCTCGCCATCGACTCGGCCAACATCGACGCCTGGGCCTATCTCTACCAGCACGTGCGCGACGCCGAGGGCGACGAGAAGGCCGACGCGACGCTCACCGCCCTCGCCGAGGGGAAGAAGAACGCCGCCCCCTTCATCGCGATCCAAGGGTTTTATTCGACCAAAGAAGAGACCCGCGACAAGGCGATGGTCTACGCAAAGAAGGCCGTCGAGACCAACTCCGACGACCCCCTAGCCCTGCTGTGTTTGTCCGCTTTGTACGGGCAAAAAGGCGACCTTCCCGCGGTCATCAACCTCTTGTCCGCCCACGAAGGCAAGATGAGCCGCGACGTGCGCCTCGCGAACAACTACTTCGAAGCCCTGTTCCAAGCGCGCCAGATCGACAAGGTCACGAAGCTCCTCAACGCGCTCGCGGGCTCGCCGAGCAAAGAGGTGAAGCAGTTCGCGATCGAGCGCGCGAAGGTCGTAAACCAGTTCCTTCAGCAGCAACAAGCTCAGCTCCAAAACGCGGCACGCAAGGCCTAAGCGCCGCCCAGCCACGTTTCTTTTTTCCACCCCCGCGCCCTCGGAAAACCCACCGACGCGGGGGTGTTTTCATGGTAGGAGAAGGTGCGCTTCGAGGCTCCCGGGTTGACGGCACGGCTCGAAGGGCGAGACCCTCCAAAGTCCCATTCCGATGGTTCCTGGCGACCTCATCTCAGGGAAATACCGGCTCATGCGCCAGCTCGGCGCAGGGGGGATGGGGAGCGTTTGGGCGGCGCGTAACGAGCTCACCGATCGCGACTTCGCGGTGAAGTTCTTGTTGCCCGCGCTCGCTCAAAACAAAGAAGCGTTGACGCGGTTCTTCCTCGAAGCGCGCGCCTGCGGGCAAATCAAGCACCCGGCCATCGTCGATGTTTACGACATGGGTCAGGCCGAAGACGGCTCCCCGTACATCGTGATGGAGCTCCTCGAAGGGGAAGGCTTCGACGCGCGGCTCGCGCGCACCGGGCGCTTCCGTCCGAGCGAAGCGGCGGCGTGGGTCGCGTTCATCGCGCGGGGGCTCGAAGAGGCCCACATCCGCGGGCTGGTCCATCGCGATCTCAAGCCCGGGAACATCTTCTTCGCGCTCGACGATCGCGGCGACGTCATGCCAAAAATCCTCGATTTTGGCGTCTCGAAAGCCACCATCGGCAAAAACAGCGACTTCGTAAAAACGACCACCGGCGCGGTGTTGGGGTCCCCCGCGTACATGAGCCCGGAGCAAGCCAAGGGCGAGACCGACATCGATCCGCGGAGCGATGTGTGGTCCCTCGGCGTCATCCTCTACGAGGCCATCACGGGGCAGGTGCCCTTCGACGCACCGAACTACAACGCGTTGATGGTGGCGATCATGATGACGCCCCATGTGCCCGCCATCGAGCGCTGGCCGGGCATGCCGCCCGA
>CAYLJT010000275.1:0-9886 GCA_964383995.1 uncultured Polyangiaceae bacterium | reverse complement strand
TTCGTGCGCGACCTCGGCCGCCGCCGTGCGTACGAGGGCCTCGCGTTCGCCGCGCCACGCGAGCTTCTCTTGCTCGCGCAGGGCGCCGAGCTCGGCGTAGGCGCGCGCGTAGGCCATGGCCAGCGCGGCCTGGTTCGTGATCGTGCGCAAGAGATCGATGTCTTCGGACGTGAAGAGCGCGCCCCCGTGTTTTTGACCGACGTTCAACCTCGCGAGCTCTTCGCGCAAAATCGTAACTTGGAGGCTGAGGCTCTTTTTACCCTCCTCCGCGCCGACAGAAATGCGGTCGTCGCCGACCTCGATGGGGCTCGCGTGCACCACGAGCTCGACGTCATCGCAGGGTAGCCAGCGCCGCACGGTGCGCTCGATGGCGCGGGTCACTTCCGCCGGATCGCGAACGAGCTTCAGCTCCTCGCTCAACTGTTCGATGGTCGGCTTGTACTGAGCGCGCGCAGGAAAAAGGATACGGTCTCCGCCTCCAAGCAAGAAGCGCAGCAAAACGACCGCGACGGCGACCGCGAGCGTCGATGCCAGCAGCGAGCCCACGATGGGCTCGCCATGCATCGAGCTCGCAAAGGCCCCGACGGCCACCGCCGCCACACATGCGATGAGCGTGATTACGGCCCGTGTGGTGGGCCGCGAGAGGAGCGCGTTCGAGCGCCAGATGTCGTGGCGCACGAAGGCCAACAACGTCACGAGGGGCGTCGACGCCAGCACCGGCGTGAGCAAGAACAGCGTCGTCGATCCCGCGAGCTCGAGCGCCGCGAAGACGAAGCCGACACCCACCAACACGTGAACCGGCGCGGTCGCCATCACAAAGCTCCGAAGCTGCATGCGACGGGAGCCCTCGGCGCGAAGAAAGCGCGCAAGGAGCGTGGCCCCGAAGCCGATGAAGCCGAGACCGAGCAGCGTCGTGCACGCGCTTCGCAACGGCGTCGTCGCGTGACCGCGCTCGCGCTCCCAGAGCATGCCTAGCGCGAGCAGCGCCCCGACAGCCTCCGCCACGCCGAAGAGCCACGTGCGCCGAGACAACCAAGACACGTCGTCGGGCAGGCGCAAAGGCAGGACCAACAAGCACACGGGCACCATGGCGAAGCCCACTTCGAAGAGCGGGACCACCTGGCGAGAGGTGTGAAAGTCGAACAAGCAGAATAGAAAGAGCGCGCAAAAACAGGCTGTTACCGCGAAGGTCCGCGCGAGCGAGCGGTGGGCCCCCGTTTGCAGCGCGACGAGCGCAGCACCGACGTAGAGCCAGGCGAGCAAGAACATCCCTCCGGCCCACAACCACCACGCAGTGGGCTCCAACGGTGCGAGCGGGAGCAGCGTGTCGAAGGTGGTGTTGCCGCGTCGCACCGTCACATGAAGCCGGGTACGGCCCTCCTCCACGGCCCGGCTCAGCTCGCGATCCCAAGCCCTCGCGCGGAGCTCGCGGCCATTCGACACGAGCGGAACGCCGTCGATCGCGACGACAAGGTCGGGATAGCGAAGACCGTCTCGCAGCCCTTCCCAATTCGGCATGCCGAGGTTGGAGACAAGCAGGTCCGGATCCACGAGCACCGGCGGCGTCGGCGTGCCGTACCACTGAAGGGCCCCTCGCAGCACCACGGCCTGCAACGCAAGCGCCCCGCAGAAGATGAAGATGCTCGCGAGCCTGCCCAACCAAGACGCCGACATGGGGGAGAGCCCTCCCGAATAGGCCATTCAAGTACGGCCCTAGGGTATCGGATCTTCGGAGCTACGGGGCGAAGTCGCGCCGCTCGGAGGGCCCAACAATTCGACCGCGAGCGCCACGATTTCGTCTTCGATCGCGGCCTGCGTCGAGGCACCGTGAAGGGTTGTCCTGGCCACCGCCGCGGCGAGCGCGTGCGCCTCGGCGGCGCACGGATCGGCGCATTTTGCAGCGCTTCGCGCGACGTCTTCGCTGAGCTGCGCGAGCTGACGGAGCATCACGCCAACGCCATGCGCGCGGCCCCGCGTTGGCTCGACGGCGACCAGCCGTAGGTGCCGAACGAGCGACCGAAAGCCATGCGCGAGGCCTGAATCCGCGATGCAGGCACGTGCGGCAAATTGTCCCAGCGCCGGCGACCAGCGAGGCCCGAGGGCGTGGACCGCTGCCGCGAAGCGCTGAGCCAGATCGACGGCTCCGATGGCGGTGAGGGCCGCGGCGAAGGGATCAACGAGCGTGAGACACGCAGCGCGTGCGTCCAGAATGCCGTAGCCGAAGCGGGCGTTGTGACCGTCGGCGTCGGTGCCCCAGGGCGCAACCTCCGCGGCGGCCGCGATGGTCTCGAGCTCGGCTGGCGTCGTGTCTCGGACAACCCTCGCGGTGCGCGTGAGCACGGCGTCGAGCTCGCGCCTGTGGAGCGTCGGATTTTTTCCGAGCACGAGCAGCAGCACCCCCGCCGCGAGGGCCGACGCGCCGCTCGACTCGGCGTGCACCGTGCGCCCAGGGCGACCAAACGGCAGGGGCAGATCGTCCCCCGGCGCGAGCCAGCGCAAGGCCGGGCTGCGATTCGCAAACGGTCGATTTTTCCCGGACGGATCGCGCCAGAAGAACCACCCGCCTTGGCGCCCGCTCGGACCCACGCAGAACACGCGTGGATCGGCAGCGGGCTCGCCCATGCCAAGGGTCCAGCTCGCGACGGTGCTGCCTTCGGGGCTCGACGCATCACGGCCGGTCGGCATCACGATCGCCGCGCCGAGCCCACCACGACCAAGCTCCGTGGCAAAGGTAAGCGCGTCGTTGAGCATGGGCGTCGTCGCGCCGTCCACGAACGTCGGGCACAGGATCACGTCGGCGCCGTCGAGCACCGCGCGCACGATGGCGAGCGCGAGCAAGGAGCGATCGTCGCCCCCTTTCGGGACCACGTAGAGTCGCGCCGAAGCGCCCGGTGCGACCCCTGCGACCCCAACGCCCCACGCGCCGCGCGCCCAAGCGACCATCAGCGCGCCGTGAAAATGACCGCGCGCGGGGGCGGTCCCAGCCACCGCGATCACCGCGTCGAGGCCCACCTTTTCGGTGTCTGCGACATCGTCCTCGATCACCGCGAGGCGCGTCCCCGCGCCTGTGCCGACCACCTCGCGCACCACGGCGAGCCCGCCCGCACCGCTCCCCAAGAAGTAGGCGCCCTCGCCTTCGGGCTCACGCAGATCGGGGGCCTGCGCGAGCGACCAATCGCTCGCGCGGCAGGGCACGGCGTGCGCGGTAGCGAGGGGAACGATGCGTCGATCGGGGACGCCTACCGAAGCCGCGTAGCGCACCGCAATTCCCGCCTTTCGAAGGCGTTCTTCGACCTCGCCGCGCTCCACGAGGCCCGGGCCCTCGACGCGCCACCAAAAGATCGGAGCGCGCAAGATGAGCGGCGTCACGTCCGAGACATCGACGCCCAGCGCATCGGCGATGGCCCCTTCGTTGGCGACGTCCGCCGCGGCGACGAGCAGCGAGAACGGCACCGCGCCCTCGACGGGCTCGTGGCGCGTGGCAGGCGCATAGCCGAAATCGAAGGGCCACGGCCCGTTCGGCGTCACCGCAGGACCTCTCCCGCCCAGCCGGCGAGCTTGTGCGCGCGCACGACGTAGCCCGGCGCGGAGCGCTCGTTCGCGAGGGCGCTGGCCATGGCGTCTTCCCGGCCTTTGCACCAGGCGCCGAGGGCGTGGGCACCGAGCACGGCGAACAAGCGACGCGCCACGCGAAAACACCGCTTCGCGTAGGCGACCATCGTCGCCAACACGCCGCTCGCGAGCACCGCACGCACGTCGACTTCGCGCGGGCCCTCCAAGCTGGCACCGAGACCCTTCGCGAGCGCCGCGGCCCAGGCACCCCCTGCGGCGTGATCATCTTCCCAATCGACAGCGTCGTCGTAGGCCTGAAGGCCCATCCATACGCCGTTGAAGGCTGCCCGAAGCGCTGCGCGCCGTGCCGGGCCAAAGCCCGCGCGAGCCGCGAGCGCGAGGGACGCAGGAAAGCCAGGCGCCTGCTTGCCAAGCGATGTTCGTACATAGGTGGCCATCGAGACCGCCACCTCGTCGCGCAACAGCGCGCGCTCCTCCGCGATGGCCGCGTGGGCCACGGCGTCCGCGACGCGACCTGCTTCGGCAGACGCGGCGTCGACCCGCGCCAGGGCCGCATCGCGTTCGCGACGAAGCGCTTCGAGCAATTCGCTGAGCGTGTCGTCGGAGCGAATTTGCCCATCCAAAACCCGGTCAACCGCGAACGCATCGATGACCCCGAGCATGTGCGCGAGGGCCGCTTCCTCGACATCCTCCTTCGTGACGTCGCGCATGGCCTCGCCGAGGAGCAGCGGTGCGCCGAGCGTCACCGCGTGGCCGAAGACCTCGCTCCACGGCGTGCCCTCAGGGGCGAGACCGAGACGCGCGGGCAAGCTCGTTGCCGTCTTACGCAAAGCCGCAGGCAGGCCCTCCACCATGCGGGCGTAACGAGCATCGAGGCGCGTCCGCGTCGTCGCCATCAGTACGCGTTGGACTCCTTCCAAGGCGCGAGGGCGACGTTGAAGCGCTGCTCGACCACGATGGATCGCCACAGGAGCACCTGCGCCGCGCTGAGGCCTTCGAAGGGCTCGCCCACCCAATGACGAATACGGTCGTTGATTTCCATACGCGTGATCAACGCATCTTCGGGCTCACGATCGGTGAGCGTGTCGAGCTCGTACAGCGCGAGCATCCGTTTGAACTCATCGAAGTGTTCTTGCGACTGCAACAGCGACATGTAGATGCGGCGAAGCTCAGCGTGGGGATCCCGATTTGAAAAAGTTTGAGCGCTCATGATCGACCTCCTCCGCCGGCGTCATGCCGGCGCACGGTCGACCCAATTGCACCCCGCGGGCCCTTCAGAGCGTCGCGTTCAACCCTTCGATATTGTTCAGATCGCCTTGATTTCCCGGGTCCTGCGAACGCCCGAATCCGGGCGCCCTTCGCCCGAAACCGACCATTGGTGGGCCTACTTTCCTCCGAACGATGGAGAGCCCCCAGGCACGTAGCCTCCCCCACCTTCGCAGTCGGACGCGAAGGCCACGAACAGGAAAAAAATCACGAGCGCGATCGTGACGTAGACGTTGAGCTGTGTCGGGCTGCTTGCCATCGAAGGCCGCGGAGGGGGCGCTAGACGAAACGCGGCGGCGACCTCGGCGCCGCTCATGGAGGCTACAAAAGACGTGGTTACCTCGGTCTCTGCCTTCTCGACGCTGACCTTCCCGCCCGGGCCCACGTATTCGGCGGCCTGCACGGTCTCGCCGATCTCGACACGCCAATACAGCTCGCCCACCACATGCTCGACGCTCGCGCGCACGCTTTGTTTGAGCGCATACGCCTGGCCTCGGTAGGTGACCATCGACCCGTTGTCTTGCACCTCACCCGGCGGGATCGTCGTGACGAACGACCACGCGTTGTCCTCCTCCATCAACCACACGTAGCCGACGCTCGGACCCGCGTAGATCAGGTACTCGCGCCAGCGATAACGCTCCCCCTCGACGGTGCAGCCGCGGATGAGAAAGGCGATGCAAATGACGCGTAGTCCGCGCAGATGCCCCTCCGCGCCGAGCGGGATGTAGGGCAACTGGGGCGGCCGCGGCGCAGGTCGTAGCGCGCGCATCACCCCCGCGTTGAGGTCGCTCGCCATGCCGCAGTAGCGGCAGACCACACGCTCGGTCGTTTGAGCAGCAACGATTGGCAGGTTGCCGCCGCAGCTCGGGCAACGCACCTCCGTGACCTTCGCTTCGGCGGGGGCGAGCGGCACCCCCGAGTCGAGCACGAAGCTCGCGGGATCGATTTGAGAGCCAAGGAAGATGACGGGGGGCTTGCTTCCGTCGCCGTAGTCGATGGTGCCGAAGCGCCCGCCGGGCGCGCCGATGTCGGCGAACATCGTCACCGCGCCGGGCGCCGGGACCTCGGGCAGCTCACCCTCGGCGGCGATCACACGACGACGGCCCGCCTCGGCCACGGTGAAGGTCCCCAGGCCCTTCAGCTCGATGCGCGCGCCGGGCCGCATGCGCGACCAGGGCGGCACGTGCGGCGGCCTCGGTGCTTCGGACGTCGCATACCAACGCCCCTGCGCATAGGCCACCCAACACCAGCGACCGCTGGCGGGGAACGCGACGAAGATCTCCTGCCACGGGGCCCCCGGCGCGCCCGCGCGATCCATCTGCACGCGCCCCTCGACGACGAACGCTTCGTTGCCCCAACGCCCCGTCGCGCCGAGCACGAGGGGCGTGGGGATGTCGACGAGATCGCCCATTCGGCCAATGGGCTCCAGGCTTCGATCCGTGCGCGCGACGACGAAGCTGCAGTGCTTGCAGACCTGCGCCACGGCCCCCGCGAAGCGAAACACCATGGGCGCTCCGCAAGACGGACAGGGTGCCTGTCGATCGAAGGGCGTGCTCACGTGCGTCGCATCATAGGGGCCTCCCGCGTCACTCGAAAGCCGTTCACGCGGGGACCACGTCGACGTCGAGCCCGTGCTACGAGCGGATGCGCATGGGACGATTTGCGCCGCCTGCGTTGCTCGCGTCGGTGTTCGTCATCGCGACGTCGGGCCTCGTCTACGAGCTCATCGCGGGCACCCTCGCAAGCTACGTCCTCGGCGACTCGGTCATGCAGTGGAGCCTCGTTATCGGGCTCTATTTGTTCGCGATGGGGGTGGGCTCATTTCTCTCGGGCTACATCGAAGAACGCCTGCTCGAGCGCTTCGTCGACGTCGAGCTCGGCGTGGCGTTGGTGGGAGGCATTTCGGCGCCGCTGCTGTTCAAGGTCTACACCGCCGGAGGTGCCTTCCATGTGGCGCTGTACGGCATCGTCCTGCTCACGGGCACCTTGGTCGGGCTCGAAATCCCGCTGCTCATCCGTTTGCTCGGCTTCAGCCTCGGTCTCAAAGACCTCGTCGCACGCGTCCTCACGCTCGACTACGTGGGCGCGCTCGCGGCGAGCCTGCTCTTCCCCGCCCTGCTCTTGCCGCGCCTCGGACTTCATCAAACCAGCCTTTTGTTCGGGTTTTTGAACGCATCCGTGGCGTTCGGCTCGACCTACCTGTTTCCCCTGCCGCCGAAAACCGCAGCGACGCTCCGTGTCCGCGCGGTGATCGTCGGCACGGGCCTGGCGGTGCTGTTCGCCGTCATCACGCAGCTCGTCGATCGCGCAGAGTCGCTCTACTACGGCGCGCCCATCGTGTACGCCGATCAGTCGCCCTACCAGCGCATCGTCATCACGCGGACGCCGCGCACGACGCGCCTCTTCTTGAACGGCAATCTGCAATTTTCTTCCGACGACGAGGCGCGCTACCACGAGGTCCTCGTGCATCCCGCGGTCGCCGCCCTCGGTCGCGCGCCCAAGACGGTGCTGATCCTGGGCGGTGGCGACGGCCTCGCGCTGCGTGAGATCTTCCGCTACCCGAGCGTCGAGCACGTGGTCATGGTCGACCTCGACGGGGCCGTGACGAAGGCGTTCTCGACGCTCGATCTGGCCACCGAGCTCAACTTTGGCTCGCTGCGCGATCCGCGCGTTGCCCTGCACAACGAAGACGCGTTTCGCTACCTCGAAGAGGCCCAAGAATCGTTCGATCTCGCGATCGTCGATTTCCCCGATCCATCGAGCTACGCGGTCGGAAAGCTGTATACCGATTCGTTCTACGCCCTGCTCCGCGAGCGGGTCGGCGTGCGCGGCGTGGCGGTGGTTCAAGCGACGTCGCCGCACTACGCGCGCACGGCCTTCTGGACCGTGGTGAGCACGATGGAAGCGGCCGGATGGAAGACGATCCCGCTCCACGTCTACGTCCCGAGCTTCGGCGAGTGGGGCTTCGTCCTCGCGGGCGCCGAGGGACTTCGCGCTCCCAACGAGCTGCTCGTGGCTGAATCGAGCCTTCGCTTCCTCGATGCCACGACCTTGCCGATTTTGATGCAGTTTCCGCGCGACATGGAGCGCGTCGAAGCACCGGTGAACCGGCTCAACGACCAGGCCCTCGTGAGCATCTACACGCGCGAGTGGGCCAACATGCCCCGATGACGGATGCCGTCACGCACGCTCGACGGGCTCCCTTCGAAGAGGGTGTTTGTGCTACGCACCAAGCCGTGGCTCGCCCAGGTTATCTGCTGTTTTTGGTCGCGCGGACGCTCGCCGGGTCGGCCCTCGCCTGCGGGCACGCGCCCCCCAACCCGCTGCTGCCGAGCGCGGATCCTGCCCAGCCATCGGCAAAAGAAGCGGCCTTGCCCGAGGCGTCGACGACGCTGACGACGGATCCGACAGCGCCCACCGCGGCCCCCCTGGACCACGAGCACCACCACCACGGCTCCGGAGGAGCTCCGTGAAAATCAGTCTTCTCTCGCCATTTTTGGCGCTTATCGCAGCGTCCGGGTGCGCCTCCACCGCACCCGACGCGGCCTACGACGACGTCGCAAAGACCATCACCGACCGGACCGGACGACGCAGCCATTGGCTGCGCGGCACCGCCGCCGACGCCGAGGTCGAGCGCGCCGTGAAAAAGCTCCTCGAGAACGACCTCGGCCCCGACGAAGCGGTGCAAATCGCGTTGCTCAGCAACCGCAGGATTCAAGCCGCCTACGAAGAGCTTGGCGTCGCCCAAGCCGAGCTCGTCGAAGCGGGCCTCTTGGAAAACCCGGTGTTTACCGGTGCCCTGCGATTTCCGACGAGCGGAGGCGCACCGACGATCGAGCTCGGCGTCGCGCAGTCCTTCATCGAGTTGCTCTTCCTCTCCGATCGAAAGAACATCGCCGGTCTCGCGCTCGAGCGCAGCAAGCTGCGCGTCGCGGCGGAGATCCTCGACCTCACCGCGGAGGTGCGCCGGAGCTATTTCCAGCTCGTGGCGGCCGAGCAGATCATCGCCCTCGAACGCGTGATCGTCGATACGACGTTCACCTCCGCCGAGCTCGCAAGGCGCCAAAATGAGGCTGGAAACATGAGCGATCTCGAGCTCGCGAGCCACCGCGCGCTGTACGAGGAGACGCGCCTCGATCTGGCGCGCGATGAGCTCGCGGCCATGGAACAGCGCGAAGCCCTCACGCGGCTCATGGGCCTCTTCGGCGAGGCGACGGCCTTCCGCGTACGAACGGGTCTCCCCGACTTGCCCGCGAACGATCCAGCGCTCGACGCCCTCGAATCGAAGGCCATTGCCTCCCGCCTCGACCTCCAAGCGGTGAAGCGCAGCAGCGAGATCCTCGAAGCCATGCTCGAGCTCGCCCACGCCGGGCGCTACATCGGCGCCACGGAGCTTGGCGCGGTCGCCGAGCGCGAGCCCGACGGCAGTTGGAGCGTCGGCCCCGAGGTTTCGCTCGAGCTTCCGATCTTCAACCAGGGCCAGGCAACCATCGCGCGCCTCGAAGCCGAGCTCGCGCAAAGCCGCGCTCACACCTACGCGATGGCGGTCGATATCCGCTCCGAGGTCCGCTCTGCGCGCGAGCAAATGCGCGGAGCGCGCAGGATCGCCGAGCACTACCGCAATGTGCTGATTCCCCTGCGCGAGAGCGTCGTTCGGCTGACGCAAGAGCAATACGACGCGATGCTGACCGGCGTGTACGAGCTGCTCGCCGCCAAGCGCGAAGAGATCGGCACCTACCGCGAGTACCTCCACGCGATGACGGACTACTTCGTGGCGCGCGCCGAGCTCGAACAGGCCCTCGGCGGGCGCCTTCCGGACGTGATGTCCGGCCCAACGAGCGCGCCCTCGGCCCCCAGCGCACCGCCTCCGCAGCCCGTCGACCACTCGGGCCACGTGCACTGACCCAAAAAGAAAAGGCAGCAGACTTGGAGATTGTCCAAGCCAACTGCCCTTCAGAAGACCGCTGCGCAAAACACGCAGAGCGACCTTGTTCTCACGAAAAAGTGGCGATCCCAGCGGGAATTGAACCCGCGTTACCGACGTGAG
>CAYLJT010000274.1:0-9922 GCA_964383995.1 uncultured Polyangiaceae bacterium | reverse complement strand
CAGGCGTCGAATGCCCGTCGGCAGACCCGCCGTGCACACCGTGATGTTGCGCATGTCGATGGCCTGCGCCGCGGGCTCGCTCAACACGCGGACGGCCGCGATCACGCGGTCGGCGTTGGCGAGCGGCTCGCCCATGCCTTGGAACAACACGCCGTGGACGCGGCCCGCGCCTTCGCGCTCCAGATCGGCCCGAACGAGCCGCACTTGCTCGATGATTTCCCAGGTCTCCAGGTTGCGCTTGAGGCCCATGGTGCCCGTGCGGCAGAAGGCGCAAGCCAAGGCGCAACCTACCTGCGAGCTGACGCACACCGAAAAGCGTCCCGCCCGTTCGAGGGGGATGCGCACCGTCTCGATGATCGCGCCGTCCGCGAGCTCGAAGGCGTATTTGACGAAGGGATCGACGCTGCTCGCGCAGCGCTCGACGAGCTTGAGCGACGGCACATGACCCAGCGCGCGGGCGGCGGCGAGGGCTACGCGTCGGATGGTTGCCGGTGATTTGAGCGGCAGGGGCCCCGCGCGGTGGGCGAGGGACACGATGCGGCGCGCGTCGACGAGATCGATGCCGGCGGCTCGAGCCAAATCTTCGGGAAGCACCGCCTGCAGCGCGAGCACGGAGGGGACTTAGCGCCGCCCGTGTCAGGAGGCGACGACTTCCACCACGTTTGCGCATTACCATCGCGGCCGATGCGCCGCTTCGCGCCCCTCTTCGCAGCCTTCTCGCTCGCCGTCGCGCTTTTCGCCGTCTCGGCGCCGGCCCAGGCGTCTCCCGAAGAGGTGTTCGGCTTTGGCCCGCGCAGCCTGGCCATGGGCGGCACGGGGGCCGCGCTGGAAGGTGGCTTCGCGTCCGTCTACGGAAACCCCGCGCTGCTCTCGCTCTCCCACGAAAATGCCGCGACTTTGGGCCTTTTTGGTGCGAATTTCGCTCTGCGCGCCAACGATGATGTGCCCTACGGCGCTCTGCGCGGGAGCGTCATCGGCATCCTCGTTCCCGTCCCCCTCGGAGGTCGCCTTCGGGACCGCGTCACCGTGGGGCTCGGCTTCTTCACGCCCTTCGATTTGGTCGTGCGAGGCCGCATCCTGTACCCCGAAAAACCGCAGTTCTTCGTGGCCGATCGGGCGCAGTCCGTGGCGGTGATGGCGGGGCTCGGGCTCGACCTGGGCTACGGCGTGCGCGTGGGCGGCGGCTTTTCCGCGCTTGCGGCGCTGTCCGGAAGCGTGCTCGTCGCGACAGACGCCTCGGGGCAAATCGGCACCGTCGTCGAGGACACCCTGGTCGCGAGCTACGCGCCGACCGTCGGGGCCAGCGTGGATCTTGGCAAGAACTACCGCGTGGGAGCCACCTTCCGAGGTCAACTGGAGGGGCGGTTCGATGTGGTCATTCGTGTCCGAGACTTGGGTCAGATCGTGGTGCCTCCGCTGCACATTTCGGGGATGGCGCAGTTTGACCCCTGGCAGGTAGCCCTGGAAGGCGCGCGCGTGGAAGGCCCCTTGCGGGGCTCGGTCGGTCTGACCTTCAAGCGCTGGTCGGCCTACCCAGGCGCGCCCGAGGCTACGGTGCGTTGCGCGCTGTTCGACACCGAGACGCAGACGCCGGTCACCGACCCCTGCGCCGCTCTGGTGCCCGAAGATCCAGGCTTCTCCGACACACTGGTGCCGCGTGTGGGCTTGGAACGGCGCTTCGAGCCCGAGCCGGGGGTGGTGATGAACGCCCGCGCCGGCTATTTCTTCGAGCCCAGCCCCGCCCCCGAGCAGACGGGAAAAGGAAACTTCTTCGACAACGCGCGCAGCGTGTTTACCGTTGGATATGGCCTTTCACTCGGGGAAGGTAGGCCTCCCATCGATCTGGACGTGTTCGGCCAACTGCACGTCTTGCACACGCGAACCCACACGAAATCGGCTTCGGGAGAGACCATCGAGACGGCCGGTCACATCCTCGCAGGCGGCACCACGGCCACGGTGAGGTTCTGATGAAAAGAGCCACCTTTGCCGTGATTTTTGCCGCTGTGCTCGCCGTGTCCGAGACATCGGCGCACGAGCCGGATAGCTATGGTTTTGGCTCCCGCGGCGCTGCCATGGCGGGTGCCGTTGCCGCGGACGTCAGCGACTTTTCGTCCACCTACTACAACCCCGCGGGCCTCGTCGGCGCGCGCGGCGTCGAGCTGTCCATGGGCTACATTGCGGCGCACAATGGCCTGCTGATCAACGACCAGGACAGCGACGTGGATCCGGTGCGCGGCCTGGTGGGGGGCTTGGTCGTGCCTGGCAAGGTCTTCGGTCTGCCCTTCGCCATCGGCGTCGCCACCTACCTCCCCGACAAGGGCCTCTCGCACATCGAGGCGCGTCGCCAAGAGGTGCCGCGCTGGGAGCTCTACGACACCCGACCTTCCCTGATTTTTCTTGCCACGAACCTGGCCATTCAGCCGGTCTCCTGGCTGCAAGTGGGCGGCGGCGTGGCCTACCTCGCGGCGACGCGCGGGCGCTTCGGCATCCGAGGTCAGGCCGACGTCCTCCACCCCTACGACTCCCAACTGGAGCACGAGGTCGATGCCGATCTGACTAGCATTCGTTATCCCCAGGCAGGTGTCCGGGTCACCCTGCCCCACGTGGGAGCCCTGGGCCTCGTCTACCGGGGGGAGACCAAGCTCGATCTGGCGCTCGACGCCCACCTGGACGGGGCGGTCACGTTCTCTGGCATCGACGTGCCCCTGACCTACGACCTGGAATCGCGCACGATCGACGCATTTTTGCCGCAGCAAGTCGTGCTTGGCGCAAGCTTCCAGGGGGTGGAGCGGCTGCACGTGAACCTCGACGTCACCTGGGTCAATTGGTCGGCCTACGAGAGCCCGACCGCCAAGACCAAGGCCCACCTCGACGCGATCCCACCCCCCGGCCTCGACATCGATCTGCCCGACGATCCGAAGCCCACCGTCGTGATCCCGCCGGCCTTCGAAGACCGCTTCGTGCCGCGCATTGGCATGGAATACGAGGTGCCGGTGGCGGGCGCATTTCGCCGGCCCCACGGCAGCGACCAGGATGTGCGGCTCGTGGAGATCCCCATCCGTTTGGGCTACGCCTACGAATCCTCCCCGGTCCCGCCTCAGACCGGGTTTACCAACTTCGTCGACGCCGATCGCCACACGCTGACCTTCGGCACAGGCGTCACGCTCAACGCGCCGAGCGAGGAGATGATGGGCAGTGTCCACCTGGATGTCCACCTGTCGTGGTCGATCCTGCCCGAGCGGGTCACCGAGAAGCTGAGCGCGTCCGACTTCGTGGGAGACTACGTGGCGAGGGGCAACATGTTGGGAGGCGGAGCGACCCTCCGGGCGGTGTTCTGATGAAAATGGCCCTGAAATTCGCGGCTATTGCCCTTCTTCTTGGTGCGTCGTGGGTCGGCTGCGGCACGGCTCCCGACCGCTCTCCCTCCGAGGCCATCCTGCCCAACGCGGCGGCCGGGCCCTTCCGATCGCTACGGATCGACGAGGTTGGTAACCTGCGCAGCGCGCCCAACGTGCTCGACGACAAGAACCTTCTGGCGCGCGATCCGGCCGTGCTCGACGCCGACGGCGATCCGAGCAGCGAGGCCGTGGTAGGCTATTTTGCGGGTGTCGTGCTACCGGAGGGGGAAGAACCGTCCGAGACAACACCGACCAACGCCTTGCTGCGTTACCTGGCCGAGGACGGTCGCTCGTTCGGTCGTTCGCCCGACGTGGTGTACTCCGCTGTCGAGCCTTGGGAAGGTGGTAAGATCGGCGCGCCCGCGGTGATCGAGCACGATGGCAAGGTCAAGCTGTATTACCACGCCGAGGGGGGGATCGGTCTTCTGGAGGGCGACGGGACGTCCTTCGAGGCCCACGCCGAGCCCGTGTTGACGGCGCCTTCCTCGGGTTGGGACGCGGGCCTGACCCCGCAGAGCCCCGGCGTCTTGCTGCTCCCCGACGGCTCGCTCCGCATGTTCTATGAGGCTTGCGACGGGGCTGCCTGTGCCATTGGCGAGGCTACGAGCGTCGACGGGCTGACCTGGAGCCGCCTCGCGCAAGCGCTCGCGCCCCGCGCGGATCTGGAGGACGCCTACGATTCGTCGACCGTGAGGGCGCCCTTTGCCGTCCTCGCGACCTCCCCGACGGGGCGGCTGACCACGCGCCTTTACTACGAAGCGCGGACGCTGGAGGGAGCGCAGACCATCGCGCTGGCCGCCCGTTTCGGGCTGGACGGCGCCTTCGAGCGCGCGCTTTCGCCGGTCCATGGCAGCGGCGCCGAGCTCGCGCCGACGGAGCCGGCCGTCTTGCAGCGGGAAGGGTTTTCGCTGCTTTTCGTGACGCAAAACGCGGATCGCAACGACGAACGAAGGGTAGCCGCCGCGGCGGTGGCGCCGGCGACCGCCGTGCTGTCGCCGCCGTTCAACCCCTGAAATCGTCGAAGCGGTGGATTCTTTTGTGAAGCCCGGATAAGGGGCGTGCGTGATGGTGACCCTCCCGAAACGTCCCCCCCGCGAAGCGGGCCTCCTCTTGCACCCCACGTCCCTCCCCGGGGGCCACGGCGTCGGCGACATCGGCGCCGAGGCGCGCCGTTTCATCGATTTTCTGGCGTCCTGCCAGATGGGTATCTGGCAGGTCCTGCCCCTGAACCCGACCGGGAACGACTGCCCCTATGTCGGCTGGTCGGCCCTCGCCGGTTATCCGCTGCTCGTCGACCTTCAGGGCCTCGTCCAAGACGGCTTGCTCAAAGACGCGGGGGCTGCCTTCCATGCCGCGCCCCAGGCCGATTTCGTGGGCGCCAAGGCCCACAAGATGCCCCGCATCGAGGCCGCCGCCGAGGCCCTCCTGAAGAGCCCCAAGCACCCGAAGCACCGCGCCTACGAGGCATTTCGCGTGTCCGAGACATGGAGCGAAGACGCCGCGCTGTTCTGGGCCCTGAAGCGCCACCACGACAACAAGGGTTTTTGGGATTGGGAGCCGGGCCTTCGCGATCGCGACAAAGGAGCCCTGGAAGGCGCGAAGAAGTCGCTCTCCGCCGAGATCGAGCGCCTGCGCGTGGCGCTGTTCTTCTTCGAAGATCAGTGGCAGAGCCTGCGCGCCTACGCGAAGAGCAAGGCTGTCAAGATCGTCGGCGATCTACCCATCTACGTCGACTGGGACAGCGCCGATGTCTGGATGCATCGAAACCTGTTCCACATGGGCAAAGACGCGCGTCCGACCTTGGTCTCGGGCGTCCCGCCGGACTACTTCAGCGAGCTCGGGCAGCTCTGGGGCAACCCGCTTTACCGCTGGGAAGAAATGCAGAAGGACGACTTCGCCTGGTGGAAGGCGCGCATTCGGCGGACCTTGGCCCACACCGACGTGGTAAGGATCGACCATTTTCGCGCCTTTTCCGCCTATTGGGAGGTGCCCTTCGGGGCCCCCGACGCGCGCAAGGGCCGCTGGGCGCCCGGCCCCAAACTGGCATTCTTCGAGGCCTTGAAGCGTGACTTGGGCGAACTGCCGTTAATCGCAGAGGACCTCGGCACCATCGACGACGACGTCCACAAGGTGCGCCTGGGCGCCCAAATTCCAGGCATGCGTGTGTTGCAGTTCGGGTTCGATGGAGATCCGGACAACACGCACTTGTCGCACAACCACACGGAAGACAGCGTCGTCTACTCGGGCACGCACGACAACGACACCAGCGTCGGTTGGTATCGCTCCGCCAGCCCTGCCGTTCGGCAAAACGTGACGCGCTACCTCGGCACCAAGGGCACCGACATCGCTTGGGACCTGATACGCCAAGCCCTCGCGTCGGTGGGTCGCATGACGATCATCCCTGTCCAAGACGTGTTGCGGCAGGGCTCCGAGGCGCGCATGAACAACCCCGCGACGCCCAAAGGCAACTGGGGCTATCGCTTGGAGCGCCCGCTGAGCCCGTCGGTTGCGGCGGACCTGGGCGAGCTGGTGCACATCTACGGCCGGAGCGTGCGCGCATGACGAAGTGCTTCTCGTCGCCCGGTCAGGTTAGGATGCCGGTCTAGACCATGTCCCCGATCCCCTTCCTCGCAGGCTTCTTGATGGCGTTTTTCGCCTCGATGCCGCCGGTCGGGCCGATCGCCATCATCCTGCTCGAACGGGGGATGAGCGGGCGGGGGAGGGAAGGCGCCGCCATCGGGCTCGGCGCCGCCATCGGGGAGAGCATCTACTGCGCGTTGGCGCTGGCTGGGCTGAGCGCGCTGATGGCGCGCTACCCCGTCGTCGAGGAGGTGTCGCGGTTCCTGGGCATCGGGCTTTTGTTGGTCCTCGGCGTCCACTTCTCGCGCTTCGTCCTGAAAGAGCAGACGGGGCCTGCCCCGAAGGTGGCCTTGCACGGCCCTTTCATGCTCGGTTTCGGTATCGCGGCCACGAACCCCGTGCTGATCTTGACATGGTCCGCGGCCCTCGCCACCTTCCTTGCCATGGCCGACCTCCACCTGACCTGGGTAGAAAACGCTCAAGTCGTGCTGGGCGCATTTTTGGGCATGTACGCCTGGTATCGGCTCTTTTTGTGGGGCCTCGCGCGCTACCGCCAGAAAATCGCGCTCCACGCCGCCCAGTGGGCGGTGCGCGCGGGGGGTGTGACGCTGATCTTGATGGCCGTCTACGGGGCGTGGACGGCGCTCCTCGCGGGCTGAGAAGTGCCGAGGCCATGGGCATGGGAGGCATCTTCCAGCTTCGTGGCAGCGCCAAAGCGGGCCGCCGCCGAGCGGTCTGCTCCGCCTTACCTTTTCTTGCCATGCTGCTCGCTTCGGCGGAGGCATTGGGGCAGGTGCCTGGTGGGTCGGAGACGTCGCCGGTCGACGCGGGGCCCGTATCCGGTGTCTTGGTGCAAGCGCAGCACCCCGACGACGCCCTGCGCGAGGTCGGCGCGGCGCTCACCTCCGTCCCTCGCGAAATGGTCGACGTCATCTTCGTGGCGACCGGTGGCGCCGCCGGCATCCTGGAAGAACGTCAGGTGGTGCCGCGCCTCCTGGAGATGATCTCCCCGGAGCGCGGGGAGATCAGCATCTTCCCGACGGCCTTTGCCGAGACCGGACGGCCCGCGAACCTCGGCGCACGCATGATCGCAAACCTCGGCAACGCGGCCACGAGCTTGCGTGCGGGCTTCGGGCTGCCAGGCGATCTGGTGGTGGCGAGCCGTATCCAAGCCAGTTGGAGCTTGGGGGTGCCGTTGACCTTGTCGTTGGAAGGTCGCTACGACTTCCACGACGACCTGGACTACCTGGGTGTGGGTCAGACACCGGAGACCGACCCACGCAATCGCTTCTTGGGCAACAAGCGCGAGGCGCTCTACCAAGAGCAGCGCTCCCGCGCGATCGTCGGCCTCGGCTTTCGCGCGCAGGACGATCTGGAGGTGCTCTTTTCGAGCAGCCTGACCCTTCGACGCTTCGACGACGAGGGCGCAGGGACAGACGGTATTCGTCAAGTCTTCGCGGAGAGCTCGGTTCCGGGGGGCATCGACGGCGTCGCGCCGCTCTACACCGAAGGCGCCCTGCGTCTTGACACACGTCCTGACCGCGGCGGGCCGGTCGAGGGCTGGCTCGTGGAGGCCTACGCTGGGGTCGCCAAGGACGTGCGCAACGACCATCGCGACTTCGCGCGCACCGGAGGCCGGGTGGCGGGCTATCTACCCATCGGCAGGTCCACCAATATTTTGTCACCCAAAATAACGGCCGACAGCGTCCACCGCATTGGCAACAGCGTGATTGGCTTCTCCGAGCTTGCGCGCCAGCCCGAGTTTCGCGGTCCCGACGATCGCCGCGACGACGTCTCGGTCGTGGCCTCCCTCGACTACCGCTGGGGCTTCGTCCGGTACGTGTCGGCGAGGCTGTTTGCCGACTACGCGGTGGTCGCGCCGGCCTTGTTCGATGTCCCCTGGGACGATGGGCGCCCTGCCGTGGGCTTCGGGATTGACGTGTTCTCCCGCTCCACCGAGCTCGCCGACATCGCCGTCGCGTTCAGTCCGGACGCCGTCTCGCTCCATATTTCGGTGGGCGAACGGGTAGGTTTTGGCGACAGGCAGCACAGGGACTGACCATGGGTAGAAACGATCCTGGCAAGCTGGCGGCGGTCGCGCTCTTCCTCGCGTCCACGGGGCTCTTCGGCTGCGAGCAGCGTCCCGCGCGCTTTGCCGATGCGGCCGCCGTCACCCAGGTCGCGGACCGAACGCCCATCGCCAGGCCCGCGGCGCGCCCCGATTCGGCGGTGCTGGGGCTGTCCGACCTGTACCTGCGCTTCGCCCTGATCGACGGCATGGATCCCCGCTACGCCCCGCCCGCGGGGGACGTGAACGCGCTCGACGAGGTCGTGGCGTCGAGCTGGTATTGGCCCGACGGTCAGATGGAGGGCACGAGCTACCCTGGCTTGTCTCGGACAGGGGCGCCCGTCTTCCCACTGCGCTTCGTGGCGGAAGAGCCCTCGGAGGCCCTGCGCGGCGCCTGGATGTTGGACGCCCGGGGCAAGAGGTTTTTGGTCCGCGCCGACCCCTCGCGGCTGAAGGGGGCGCCCTCCACGGCGGCGGTGGTCGGCAGTCGGCTGGTCCGGCGGCTCGGCTACCTGACCCCCGAGGTCTACGTGCGCAGCGTCGAGACCGGCGATGTGCTGGCGTCCACGGCCGCGGAGCAGGCCCGGGCAGACTTGCTGTTCAAGACGGAGGAAGGACGCGTTCGCCTGATCTTGACGGCGTGGGAAGGTTTTTCCGATTTGGGCGCGACACCAGGCGCCTTCTTGCGCACCGACGACCCCAACGATCGGGTACCCCACAGCGAGCGGCGCAGTCTCCGGGCCTTCGGCTGGGTGGCCACTTGGCTTGGCCTGACCACGCGCGATTTGGCGCTTTTTCGCGACGTTTTTGCGAAGGATCACGTGGTGCACTGGGTCCTCGATACGTCCGGCGCGCTGGGCGTCGCGGAGGCTCAACGGCGCGGCGACGGGAGCGACGTCTACGATGACGAAAGCTACGACGACCCCTTGCTGCAGCTTGCCACCTTGGGCTTCCATCAACCGCTGCCCGACGTGCCCGTCGGATCGCTGTGGCCTGGCGCCTTCGATCGGCTGCTGCGCGAGCGCGAACGGAGGCTCTCTCCGCCTCTGGAAGCGGTGGCGCACGCGGGCCCCGACGACGTCTACTGGATGGCCAAGCGCATGGCCGAGATCACAGAGGAAGACCTGCGAGCTGCGGTCGACGCGGCGCAGCTCTCCTCGCCCGAGGTCGCCGCTTGGCTCGTCACGACGCTGCTCGCGCGCAAAGACGTGCTCGTCGCGCTGGCGCTCTCCAACGTTACGCCGTGGGAGGTCGTCGGTGTGGAGGCGGACACCCTGGTGATGGAAGACGCGGCCCAAAGGCTTGGTTTGGCCGATCCGACAACGACCACGCTGCGCGCCGAGCTCGTGGGGCGAGACGGGGTCGTCTTGGCAAGGTCGGAGGCTGCGCCCCGGGAAGGTGGTCGCGCGGTCCTAGCCATCCCCGAAGCAGCGCGGGAGGCGGGCTACGTCGTGGCGCAGGCCACCGTGCTGCGGGGCGGCAAGGCCGCGCCTCGGCCGATGGAAGTGCACCTCGTCGTCGACGGCGGGAGGCTCCGCGTGGTTGGGGTAAGGCACTGAGCCTTACCCCTGGGAAGAGTGGTCGTGGGTAGAGAGGTCAGGCCTTCCTCGCGGTGAAATCGCTCGCGTCGTGGCGCTCGGGCAGTTGGCTCTCCGGATCGCCCCACACCCGATTGACCTTGCGCCCGCGCTGGGCGGCGGGGCGCTCGGCGATGGTGTCGGCCCAGCGGATGACGTTCTTGTACTCCTGGACTTGCAGGAACTCTCCGGAGTCGTAGTGCAGACCCTTGACCAGGCCGCCGTACCACGGCCAAACCGCGATGTCGGCGACGGTGTACTCGTCGCCCGCGAGGTAAGGGCTCTCGGCGAGGCGGTGA
>CAYLJT010000273.1:0-9925 GCA_964383995.1 uncultured Polyangiaceae bacterium | reverse complement strand
TGGGGCGCTCCGAGGGCGAGACGGACATCTTGCAAGAGTCGCCACCGGCCCTGGCCTGATCTACCCACCCAACTTCGGTTGCTGCGCCTCGGATCGGGTGGTGGGAAGGTGGAGTAAGGATCCACGCCGAAGGCCCGCACTGTAAGCCTATTCACGAGCCAGGCCGCGCGCGTCGGGATGGGCTCCGATGGGGGTTTTCAGGCCACGTTCAAAGGTATACGGTAGCCGCGCTCAATGGACCCCATGACGTCGAAGTCGCAGGAGCCAGGGATACTCTTTCGCATCTTCGACCCCCTGTTGGCGGTAGGCCGGAGCGCCGACGAGCTACCCACGGACGAGCTCAGCCGGCACCTGCTCCTGATCGGCGGCCTCCTGATGAGCACGGGGGGCGTGCTCTGGGGCACGTTGGCGAGCGCCTTCTCCCTCTGGATGCCGGCGGCCATCCCCTACGGTTACGCGCTCTTGACCGTGGTCAATTTTGGCCTCTTGGGCGCGCGGAAAGACTTCCACCGCGCGCGCCTGGTCCAGGTCTTCATCAGCCTGCTCTTACCTTTCCTGTTCCAGTGGAGCCTGGGTGGCTTCATGGCGAGCGGCGCGGCCATGCTTTGGGCCATGATCGCCATCGTAGGTTCTCTCACGTTTTCTTCCGCCCGGCAGAGCGTGCGTTGGCTGGTGATCTACCTCGTCCTCACAGCCGTCAGCGGTCTCGCTGACAGCTTCTTTCGCGAGCACGCGCCCTTCGCGCCGACGGAGACCACGAGCACGCTGTTCTTCACCCTCAACATCGCGCTCATCTCCGGCATCGTCTTCGGCCTCGCCATCTACGACACCAACAAGCGGCAACAGGTCACCCGCGCGCTGGAGCTGGAGCAAGACCGCGCGCGGTCCCTCCTGCGCGGTCTGACCGAGGCCCGGGAGACGGCGGAGCAAGCGCGGGCCACGGCGGAAGAGGCGCGGGCCGCTGCCGAGGAGGCAGCTCGGGGCAAGTCTCTTTTCCTTGCGAACATGAGCCACGAGATTCGAACGCCGATGAACGCCGTCATCGGTCTGTCTCGCCTGGCGCTCGACGGCTCCCTACCGCCCCGTGAGCGCGGGCACATCGAGAAGGTCAACCTGGCCGGCACGGCCTTGCTCCACGTCCTCGACGATATCCTGGATCTGTCCAAGTTGGAGGCGCGCTCCATGCGCCTCGAGCAAATCCCCTTCGCCCTCGATGACGTGATCGCCCATGTCGTCTCGGTCATCGAGCTGCCTGCGGCGCAGAAGCGCCTGGAGGTGCTCGTCGAGCAAGATCCGTCCTTGCCTTCCCACCTCATCGGCGATCCGCAGCGTCTCGGACAGGTGCTGGTCAACCTGTTGACCAACGCCATAAAGTTCACGGAGGCCGGGGAGATTGCCCTTGTCTTCAAGCAAGTCGAGCGCAGCGATCGGGTCCTTTTACGCGTCGCTGTCCGCGACACCGGGATCGGCATGAACGACGCGCAGCGCGCGCGGTTGTTTCAACCCTTCACCCAGGCCGACGCCTCCATGACGCGCCGCTACGGCGGCACGGGGCTCGGGCTCAGCATCTGCTCGCGCTTGGTCACCGCCATGGGAGGTCAGTTCGAGGTGGAGAGCACGCCGGGCTTGGGCAGCACGTTCGCCTTCTCCCTGTGGCTCGATGTCGCCGAGACACCTTCCCACCCGACGCGCGGCGCCCTGCTCGAGCGCTTCCGTTCGCTGCGGGTGCTCGTCGCCGACGACCACGACCACGCCCGGGACTTGATCGCGGCGCGCGTCCACGATCTGACCCAGGTCGACGTGCAGGTCGTGGGCTCGGGCGACGCCGCGCGCGACGCATGCCGTCAAGGTCAGTTCGACCTCGTCCTGCTCGACCGCGTCATGCCCGGCCTCGACGGCCTGGAAGCCGCCCGCGCCATCCGCGACGAGGGCAGCTCAAGACCCAAAATCGTGCTGGTCAGCGCCGACCTCGACCCCGCCACGGTCGCGGATGCCGCCGCGACGCTCGACGGTTTCCTCCGCAAACCGGTCACCCGTTCGGCCCTCCTCGACCTGTTCACGACCCTCTTCGCGCGCGACGTGTCCGAGACACTCAAGCGCGGGAAGGGAGGGCCCGACGTCCGCCTCGTGGGGCTCCGCGTGTTGCTGGCCGAAGACAACGCGGTCAACGCGGAGATCGCCGTGGAGAACCTCAAGGCCCACGGGGTGCGGGTGGACGTCGTGGAGAACGGCGCCGAGGCCGTGACCCGCCTAACAGGACCCCACGACTACGATCTGGTGCTCATGGACGTCCAGATGCCGGTCATGGACGGGCTGACCGCGACTCGGGAGCTGCGCGCCGCGGGCGTCCGTCTACCCATCGTCGCCATGACAGCCCACGCCCTGGCTGAAGACCGCGCCTTGGCCCTGTCCGCAGGCATGGACGATCACTTGAGCAAGCCTTTGGAGCCGAGACGCTTGTGCGACACCCTGGCGCGCTGGTGCGGAAGGGGCGCGCGAGGCGTGATCCCGCCCTCCGATCCGCCCGAGGTTCGGCCCGTCCCACCAGCGAGCTTGCCTCCCTCGCCGGCACCTGTCTCGGACCGACCTGCGCCTAGGAATCCCCCCGGAGCCGCCTCGGCGCACGACCCTACCGTCCGCACCTTACCTATCCTCGACACCGCCCAGGGCATCCAGCGGGTAGCCGGCAACGTCCGCCTATACGCCTCGTTGCTCCGCCGCATGAAGGCCGCCCACGGCGGCGACGGGGGCGCGCTTCAGGAAGCCATTCGCGGAGGTCAGAGCGACGAGGCCCTGCGCGTAGCGCACAAGCTCCGGGGCGTGGTGGCGAGCCTGGGAGCCGAGCAACTGGCCGCCGACCTGCAAGCTTTGGAGCGAGCGCTCCGGGACGGCGAAGCGGTCGATTTGCCCTTGCGCAAGGTGGACGAGAGCCTGGAGCAGACCCTGATCGCGACAGCCTCCTTCCTGGACACCGCCCCCGCGTCGGGTGGGTAGGTCGCGCGGACTGCGGAGACCAACGAGGGGCGAGCGGCCGCGGGGAGCCCGCCCGTGCCGGGTGTCCCGCCTAAAGGCGCAGCGTGTCACGTAAGGACCGCGCTTTCTCCCTTGGCTTTTCCAGTCAGCTGCGCTACGAAAGTGCCGAGCGTCCCGAGCGCGCCCGTCGGCATCGTCCAACCGACAGCGCTGCCAGGTCGCCGCGGTGACGGAGTCGAGACCTGAATGACCCAAGAGCGCCCCCACCCGCAGACCGACGACGCCGTCGATTGGGCCGTCTTGGAGTCCCTGGCGCAGGTCTTCTCCCGCTCTCCCGACGCCTTCCAAGGCATCCTGAACACCTATTTCGAAGGGGCCGACGAGGCCCTCTCCGTTCTCCGCCGTGCCATCGAGCAGGGGGACCACGAAGCGGCCGAGACCGAAGCGCACAAGCTCAAGGGGACGAGCGCGCAGCTAGGCTTCCGCCTCATGTCGACCCACGCCGAGCGCTTGGAAGATGCCGCCACGCGCCACGATCTTCCCCTGCAGCGGGAGCTGCTTGACGACCTCTCGCGGGCCATCGACGTGGTGCGCGCCAAGCTGTCGGTCCTGCGAGGCAGCCTCTCCACGCCGTAGCCGACGCTCCCCACGGCCCGTCGACGTCCGTGAGCGGAGCCCGCCGTCCAGGTCAGGAAAGGGAAGATCCGCCGCCAATCTCGGGCGCGACCAGCCAGCGATCAAGCAGCTCGATCAGGTTCTTCAGCCCGAACGGTTTGGGGAGCTGATCGTCCATCCCCGCCTCCGCAAAGGCGGCGCGGTCCTTGGCAGCCGTGTTTCCCGTCATGGCGACGACGGGAATCCGGACCAGCTCCGGGTGACGCGAAGCGCGGATAGCGCGTGTAGCGGCGAGGCCGTCGAGCACCGGCATCTGTACATCCATCAGTATGATGTCGAAGGGCCGACCGTCCGAGACAAGACGTGCATTCTCCAGGGCCTCCAGGGCTTCGGCACCGTCCTCGGCGACCGTCACGGCGACCCCCAAGTCTTCCAAGAGCGCCACCGCAATGTCGCGGATGAGGTCGCTGTCGTCCACGAGGAGCACGCGGGCCCCCGTGTACTCGGGCCGGTCTTGCTTCTTGGGGGGGGTCATACGCCCTCGCGGCGCGCCCCCGGTAGCCCCGACATCGCTGCCAGCGCGTCGCGGCGACGTCCACGTTCAGGAAAGACAAAGCCGTGCCTACCCAACGAGCCGAGGCCCAGGCGGCGGAGCCCCGAGGCGTTCGTGGCAGGTTGGGAAAGAGGGCACATCGGACGGCGTGTAACGAGGCGCGCCGATGTTGGCGCTCCTCTGATTCATCGCAGATGATTACTCGATTTGTCCAAGCAAAACTTGATCTACATCAAGGCCTCGCGCGAATTTCGCGGCGGAGAGTTGCCGCAGTCCAGGCTGCCGCGAGCTCACACGGCGGGGGCCGCACACCAGGCTCCTCATCGGCGCAAGCGCTAGGCGGTCGACTTGACCTCGCGTCGAGCTCGGGCCCGAGCGGGATCTCGGCGCGACGCAGCTTCAAAGGGGCGGGCCCAGGGGGTTATCACCGCGCCGCTTCACCCGTCCATCGGCGGGAGCCGTCTCAGACGTCCGAGCTCGCGCAGAGTCCCGTCCTACCTCCAAAGGTGCATGGTATGTCGTGGACGCCGAGGTATTTTCCCCGCGCTCGCTTGGGGGGCACGGGGAGATTTTGGTCATGAAAAAGGTTGGATGGTTTCTGGTCGGTTCACTCATCGCGACGGTCAGCGCCTGCGACGGCTCGCACCACAGCTCCGGTGGGGGCAACGGGTATTCTCTCAACAACCTGTGTTCGAAGGCTTGTGACTGTTACGCCGAGACCTTGCCCTACGACGAAGGCAAGGAGTTCTGCGACAGCGAGACCATCGGTCAGTGCGTCGACGACGTGAAAGAGGCTCAGGACTACGTGGAGTCCTACGGCTGTGGGGACGAGTTCGACGCCTGGGCGGAGTGCATGGAGGACGAAGGGGTCTGCAAAGACGACGGCGAGTACGGCAGCGTGAAGTGCGACGACGAGAGCCAGGCCATCGACGACTGCATCAACGGCTCCTCGGGCAGCGGCGGGGGAGGCACGGGCTCCGGCGGCGGCGACTGCCCCTACACCTACGACGGCGAGTGCGATGAGCCCGAGGGAACGGGCCTGTGTCCGGAGGGGTCGGACTACGGCGATTGTTACGATTCGTCGAGCTCAACGGGGGCCACGACAACCTCGACCACCTCGAGCTCCAGCGGCTCATCGGGTTGCGACGGCTCGGGAACCTGCGGTGACTCGACGTCGGGCTGCATCGGCTGCGCCTTGGCAGACAACTGCGCGGACGAGTACGACTTCTGCGCCGCCACGCAAGACTGCATCGACTTCGCAACCTGCGCCAGCAGTTGCGCCGATCAAAGCTGCTACGACGACTGCGCTTCTACCTACTCGTACGGCGCTTCCATCTACAATGACCTCCTCGTCTGTGTCATTTGTGAGGAGTGCTATTCAGACTGCGACGGCGCTGGCTCGGGCTGTTGACGCCTGGTGTGGGGGCGTGGCGCAACCCGTCATGCGTCGTCCCCCATGCGAGCCACGGAAAGCGCTACGACCCCGACTTGACGGTTGACATTCGACTGCCAGTGCGCGACATTTCGTCTCAGACGACGACTTAGGGCGCTGCGAAGGTTCGCAAAGGACGGGGCAGTCATGGGGCGATGTTCCTCGAAAGTCAACGCGGCGGGAGGTCTCTTCTTGTGCGCGGCGAGCTTGTTCGCTGCTTCGTGCAACGGCTGCGATGCGCCTCAGGAGGTGCCCGAGGTGCTCCCCGGTTGGGACACCGTGGTGACCGATTGGCCACAGCTCGACGCCGCTCGCCGCGCGGGGCTCCAGGCCTTTGTTTGGCCGGTGTCCATCGACAAGACCGAACGACCTACGATCTACGTGCGCAGCGCCGCACCCTCCGTGCTCCGCGTGTTCCGTCTCGGTTGGTACGACGGTGCGGGTGCGCGCCTGATGTCTGAGAGCACGCTGCCGGCGCGCAATGCTGGCGTCGGCTGCGGGGCCGAATCGGACAACGCGATAATCGCGGCGGGCGAGCGGGACTTTGGTTTGGTCGAGTGTCCTTGGACGGACCCGGCTCAGCCTGCCATTCCAGGGCTGGAGTCGGGGATGTACATGGCCGTCGTGACAGCCACGATCGAGGGCACGCAGTACAGCAATGTGGGAGTCTTCTACGTGCGTGACGACGCCTCGTCCGCCCCCTTGGTTGTCGTCAATCCTACCGACCAGCAGGTGTATACCGATTGGTCGGACACGCCGCACGACAGCGTGCCGGGCGCCTACAAGCTACGCGGTCTCTACTCAAGCCCGCGCTCCACCAAGGTGTCCTTCAATCGACCCTTGGGCATCGGCGACCTCTTCAAGACCGACTACCCGCTGTTTCGCTTCCTCGAACGCGAGGGCATCCCGTACACAGTCGCGACGGACTACGATCTTCACGTCGACGAGAATATCCTTTCCGCGCGGCGGTCGGCGATCATCTCAGGACACGGAGAGTATTGGTCTTACCAGACCAGGAAGCGGCTCGATGCGTTTGTCGAGCAGGGTGGAAACGTCGTCGCGATGGCGTCGAATACAGGCTATTGGCAGATCCGCTACGAAGAGTCGCCGGCGGGGCTACCGGGGCCGGTCGTCGTGGGCTACAAGGAGACGGCGACCCGGTCGGACTCCAACTGTTCGGAGACGGTTATTCCTGCGGGAGCGCCTTGCGGCGACCCGCTGTTCCTCGACGAAGATCCGGCGAACGACTATTTGGTGACAACCAACTTTCGAAATCCACCGGTAAACTACCCTGAACAGCTCCTGTTTGGTGTTCAATACCAGCTCGAGCCCGGTGCTTCCGTTTTCGAGGTCCCGGTGACGCTGTTCACGGACGAAATCGCTTCGATGCGCAGCCTTCAGCAGGGCTTCACGGCAAACGGCGACGAAGACGTCGGGGCCGGTTTGGACGGTCCCGATCCCAGGGGCAACATCGGCTGGGAGGCGGACGTAATCCATCCGCATGCTCTTCTGCAGATGTCGCCAACGGCATGCCTCAGGAGCATTGGACAGTCGCGCTGGCCTTGGAGCGGCGCGGTCGCGGCGGACAACCAGATCCACCTCGTGCTTTATCGACCAACCGATGCGAGCGGCTACGTCTTTGGCGGTCTTAGCATGATGTGGAGCTGGGGACTGGACGACTGGGGCGCCGTGTACGGCTTTGGCGGAACGCGCGAGTCGAGGGTTGATCCGAGACTCCAGACGCTGACGAAGAACATGCTGGCAGCGGCCGAGGCTGGCAACTTCGAGGACGACTGTGCGGTGCCTATCCGGCTCTCCTATTGGTTCGCGCGAGACGGCGCGCAAATGGCGCTCTTCTTGAAGGAAGACGATTTTCCAGGGCGCTGGTCGAAGGTGCCCGTCGCGCAGCAAGGCGCCGATGTCGTCCTGGACCTGCAACCCTCGGCCACCGCGCAACTTAGCGGTTGGGCGGCGTCCAGCGATGCATACGACCTTTTCGTTGCCGACGTCGACATGGACGGCGACGCGGACCTCATCGCGAAGGAGAAGCATGCGCCGGGGCACTTTTATGTCGCGCGTAACGAGGGCTCGTCGTTTCAGCCAGAGCCGGCGGAATGGCTCAGCGGGTGGGCCGTCGAGAGCGACGCGTACGACCTCTTTGTCGCCGACGTGGACGGGGACACGCGGGCGGACCTCATTGCCAAGGAGAAGCACGCGCCTGGGCTTTGGTATGTGGCGCGCAACAACGGTTCGTCGTTCCAACCCGAGCCCACGGCATGGCTCAGTGGCTGGGCTGTCGAGAGCGACAACTACGATCTCTTCGTTGCTCAGCTCGACGACGGCGGTAAGGCCGATCTCATCGCGAAGGAAAAGCACGCGCCGGGGCTCTGGTACGTGGCGCGCAACAACGGTTCGTCGTTCCAACCCGAGCCGGTACCTTGGCTCAGCGGTTGGGCCGTCGAGAGCGGCGCGTACGACCTCTTCGTCGCTGACGTAGATGGGGCGGGGGGAGAGGATTTGATCGCGAAAGAGAAGCACGCACCGGGGCTGTGGTACGTCGCGCGCAACAACGGTTCGTCGTTCCAGCCCGAGGCCACGGCATGGCTCGGCGGATGGGCCGTCGAGAGCGATGCCTACGACTTGTTCGTCGCCAATCTGACCGGCGATAACAGAGCCGATCTGGTGGCAAGGGAGAAGGGCCCGCCCGGCAATTGGTACGCGGCTTGGAGCGATGGGACGTCTTTCCAACCGCAGGCGACACCCATGCTCGCCCACTGACGTCTTCCAAACAGGTTGTCCGAATGCAGAGGCTCCCCTTGAGCGCGCCGAGGTATCGTGCGAAGCTCTTCCCATGCCGAAGCGCTGCACACTCCTGGGGGCCATGGTCGCCGTGCATCTCCTTGCCGCTTGCAGCCGAGACGCTCGGCCCACGCCGTTGGTCGAGGCGGGGCCCGACCCGGAGGTCTCGACGCCTCCGGGAGCTTCCTCGCAGGCGGTTCTTCCCCCGGCTGTCCAGGTGGTGTCGCTGCCTGACGCGACGCCTGGAATTGGCTTCGACGATCTGCGCTATGTCGCTTTTCCAAGCTTCGAGGCCGTTTTGGTGCCCGCCGGGCGCTCGGGAAACGTGAACTTCATCGATCCGTTTTCGGGTCAGGTCAGGGCGATGGGGGGCTTCAGCGCGGACGCGCAGCCGACGCGTGGGCACGGGGTGGGCGCGACGTCGGCGGATGGAGGCTTCGACGGTTTGTTTGTCGTCGATCGCACGACCCGCAAGCTCTACCTGGCCGATCCCGAGAAGGGTAAGGTGGTGGGGTCGGCGGAGCTCGGGGGAGCGCCCGACTACGTGCGCTACTTCGTTCCGTTCCGGCAAGCTTGGGTGACCGAGCCCGACGCGGAGCAGATCGAGGTGTTCGATATGCCCAAGGTCGGCTCGCTGGACGCCGCGTTCGTTGCGGGCGGATCGCCCGTACGTTCGGCCGTGATCCCGGTGAAGGGTGGGCCCGAGTCGCTGGTGTTCGATATCGGTCCCGGCCGCGCCTACGCCAACCTCTGGAAGGGCGCCACGGTGGTGATCGATGTCGCAGACAACAAGCTGATCGCCACCTGGAAAAATGGCTGTGAAGGGTCGCGTGGCTTGGTGCAAGAGGGCAACCTGGTGATGATAGGCTGCGCCGAGGGTAAGGTTAGCGTTCTTGACACCGCGTCCGGAGCGCTGCTCGGAACGCTCGACGGTCTGGGCGGGGATGTGGACCTCATCGCCTTTGCCCCGGCGCTCCGCCACCTGTACGTGCCCAGCGGCAAGGCCGCCACGATGGCGGTGGTGGGCGTGTCTCCGAGCGGTCAGTTATCGCTGCTCGGCGCCCTTCCGGCTGCCGAAGGAGCCCACTGCGTTGTCGCAGACAACGCGGGGTATGCGTATGTGTGCGACCCTGCTCGCGGGGCGATCTTGAAGATCCGCGATCCTTACCCCGCGACCCATTGAGCCCTCGACGGAGTCCGCCGTGGTCCGAGCCTAGTCTTGCCAGGTCACCCGCGCGTCGGCGTTGGGCAGGGTTCCACGCAGACGCCAGCGCTGGACCGCCTGGCGCTCATCCACCAATCCGCGCGCAAGCTCGCCCTCGATGGCGCGCTCGGCGCTGCCCTCCGAGCGCTCTACCCAGGGCGTTTGCACGGGTTTGCCGCCCAGGGTTTGCTGCGTGGCAGGGGGCGCTTGGAAATACAACTTGTGGTCGAAGTCGGCGTCCTCGTGCAGGCTGCCGTCGTGCACATGCAGGGTCGGGAAGAAGATGGAGCTTGGCTCGCCGGTGTCGAAGGAAAATGCCATCGGGTGGATGTTCTTCTACTTGCCCTTC
>CAYLJT010000272.1:0-9936 GCA_964383995.1 uncultured Polyangiaceae bacterium | reverse complement strand
GCACACCACGTTGGTCGTGATGGCCCCCGGCATGGGCGACGACGTGCAGGCGATCAAGGCGGGCATCCTCGAGTGCGCCGACGTCTTCGCGGTCAACAAGGCCGATCGCGATGGCGCCGACGGCACCGTGCGCGACCTCGAGCTGATGATCGCCCTGGGCGGCGAGGTGAGCCGCGCGGGCGCGCATTCCCGCGGTCACTCGGCGGGCAACCTCGATCTCGCGCGGCAGGTGGTGAGCCACGCCGAGGGCCGCTGGCTGCCCAAGATCACGAAGACCATCTCCACGAAGAACCAAGGCGTAGGCGAGCTGATGAGCAGCCTGCGCGAGCATCACGCGTGGCTCACCAGCACCGAAGTAGGCCGCGCCCGCGTCGAGACCCGGCTGCGCGAGTCGATGCGCAACACCCTTCGCGAAGCGCTTATCGATGAAGCGACCTCGGTGCTCGGCGACGAGCTCGACCGCGTGGCCCACGCCGTCGCCCGCCGCGAGCTCGACCCCTACACGGCGGCCGAGCAGCTCGTGGAGGACTTTCGTGCAGGAGGGCGGCGATCCGGCGCCTAAAAGACCGCACACGAATGTTTCGCATAGAAAGTAATTGACGACCTCCGTCGGTCGGCGCAAGGAGCGCCGCCATGAACGGAATCCACCTCGGCGGTCTTTTGGTTGTGTGCTCCCTCGCGGCGGGAGCCTGTGCTTCCTCCCAAGCCACCCTGGGGGCCGGCGACCCGGGCGAGCCGACCGGCGACGGCGGCGCGAGCAGCAGCTCCACGGTTACGTCCGGCTCCAGCAGCACGGGCTCGGGGGCGGGCGCTGCGGCCGACCCGCTGGCCCAGTCCGAGGCGGACGACGGCGGTCTGACCAATGTCTCGACCGACCTGATGGCGGTGCTCGAACAAGGCGCGTTGGAAGGTGCCTGCGACGCCTACTTTGGCGGTCAAACCGACCTGAAAACCAAGCTTCTGTGCGGCAAGTGGATGTACTTCTACGAAAGCTTCGAGACCGCCGGCGCGCCCGCCGCGTTGATCGATTTCCTGGTTGGCAAGATGCCCCAGTCGGTCGGCTCTGGCATGACCAAGTTTGGCATGATCGAGGACCCCACCTCGGACAAGCACCTGCCCTTGGGTCTTACCTCCACGTCGCCCATCGGCGGCAGCATCGCAGCCTATTCGTTCACCTGCGCGAGCTGCCACTTTGGCAAGCTTCCCGATGGTCGCTACGCGGTTGGCGCACCCAACCACGACTACGACTACGGCACCCAGAATTTGGCCCTCGCGCTCTTCCCCCAGGTGGCACTCTTGGGGGGACAGAATGCCGACCCGCAGGCCATGGAAAAGATCCAGCCGCTGATGGACGAGCTGAACAACACGTCGGGCCTCAAGCTGCAATTGATTGGCGCCATGGCCGGCCTCGTCTCGGCGCCCATCCCCGACTTCCCGGCCGAAGCCCAGCACTACTACGCCACCTGGAAAACGGGCACCATGGACTTTCTCATCGCTCCGCTGCCGCTCGACGACGGTGTGCATACCATCAGCAAGATCAGCCCGCTGTGGGCCATTCCCACGGAGGACGAGGTGGTTTCGTCCGGCATGACCAACGCCATGTTGGGCTGGACGGGGGGTGTCCATAGCGTCATGAATTCCTGAAAGAGTTTGTGTCCTTCGGGGGTGGCGCGCCGGCCAACTATCCAGAAAGCAAGCTGGAGCCCCTGGAGGCGTACATTGCCACCCTGCGCGCCCCCGCCAATCCCACTGTGCAGGAGCCGGCCGAGGTCGAAAAGGGTCTGGCGCTGTTCGGCGAACTGGGCTGTAGCGACTGCCACGACGGCCCCCGCGGCAGTGGCAAGAAGGTGTACTCCTTCGACGAAATTGGCACCGATCGCGCCATGGAAATGTGGCTCGATCCCACGCTGTCGGGGGAGCCCTGCTGCAACGCGCCCGTGGAAGACGGTGAGAAACCTACCCATGGCATCAAGTCGCCGCGCTTGGTCGGCACCTGGGCCATGAAGCGCTTTTTGCACAACGGTTCGGTAGATAGCCTGGAAGACCTCTTCTGCGTGAATGGGCCGCGCGGCACCATCAGCGACCTTGCCTACGGCGACGCCGGGCACGACTACACGTGTGACCTTGCGCCCGAGGACAAAGCGGCGTTGATCGCCTACCTGCGCGCCCGTTGACGGGTGAGCGGAGGGGGGCGCGGGCCCGGTGGTCGCCCCCCCGAGCCTCGTTTCTCTGCTATTCTGCGACAATTCTACAGGGCGGCCACTTTTTCCGAAGGCTGGCGCGTTTGCTGGAGAATCCCCAACAACCCGTTGAAGACGTCGCTCCCCGCCGCCCTGGCTTCGCTCCTGACCCTCACCTCGGTGACGGTCTCCGCGGCGCCTTGCGTGGGCGCCAGCGCTGCGCCCCACGTGGCGGAGCTCTCTCCCGCGTGGCGCGACGCGCTGCAAGCGCTCGTCGCCAGCACCCAGGAGCCGGGCATGCCCTGGAGCTGCGTGAGGGGAACGGTCGACCTGCTCGAGGCCGCCGACGGCGCGACCCTGGTTGTGGTGCTGTCCAACGGCGAGCGCATCGAGCGCGAGGTTTGGGCGGCGGACGAGGTGGTCCCGCTGGGTCAAGCGCTTTTGGCCGCGCCCCTTGCGCGCTCCACGCCCCCCGCTCCCCCCGAGGCTGCCACGCTGGTGGAGGACGCTCCGGTCGATTCAGCCGCGGAAAAACCTGCTACCCCTGTCTCAGACAAACTGCCCGAGCCCCGCTTGCGTGCTGGCCTAGTCGTCGCGCCACGCTACGCCGGGAACATCGACAGCGTGTGGGGAGGCGTCGCGGCGGACGCTGCCATTCCCTTCGGCGCGTGGTCCTTCGGTGTGTATGGACGCTACGACGCGCTCGTGATCGACGCCCCTCCCGATTCGCACTTTCAGGAGATCGCCCTTGGTGTGGAGGTGCGCCGCGGTTTCGCTGTAGGCCCGCTGGTTGTCGAGCCGAGCGTCCGACCTTCCCTTGCCGTGGTGACGAAGGAAGGTGGCAATGGACACCCCGAAGAGACGCGCGTTGACGGCCGTATCGGCGCCGCCCTCCGTCTGACCTTCCCCCTGACCGAGCGCCTGCGAGGTGTGGTGTTGGCCGATGGCGAGCTGAGCCCCTCGGAGCTCGACAGCCCCCGCAAAAAGGACGGTGAACCTACCGACGGCGGTCCCAAAGAGCTACCCTTCCCGAGCTACACGGTGGGCCTCGGTCTCGGTGTCGAGGTCAGCCTATGAGGAGCATGACCCAACTCCCGGGCTCCCCCAGCCAAAAGGCCGATCCGGCGCTGTTTCGCGCCATCGCCGAGGGCGACCTGGGCCCGCTCGGCGTGCTCTTCGATCGCTACCACGAGGACGTTCGCCAGTTCCTGCTGCGCGCGGCTCCCCAGGCCGACGCCGCCGATCTGGTCCAGGAGACCTTCCTGGCCGCCGCCCGCGCCGCGTCTTCCTACGACGGTCGGGAAAACGCCCGACCTTTCCTGATCGGTGTCGCGGCCCAATTGCTGCGGCGTCGGCGCCGCACCTTGGCCCGCTTGCGCAACCTGGTGGAGGCCGTGGGCAGGGCGCCGGAAGCACCCTCCACGAGCCCGGAGCAAGCGCTCCTTGCCCACGAAGATCACGCGCTCGTGCGCGCCGCCGTGGCCAAGCTCTCCGACGACCGGCGTCTTGCGCTTGTCATGGTGGAATTCCAGGGCATGTCCGGTCCCGAGGCCGCCGCCGCCCTGGAGGTCCCGGTAGGCACGGTGTGGCGCTGGTTGCACGAGGCGCGGACCGAAGTGGGTCGAACCCTTTCGCGAGGTAAGCGATGAACCCTGCCGAATGCGCTCAGACGCCGATGGTAGAGGCCCTCTGGGATGGTCGCTTGGGCCCCCAAGAACAGGCGTCCATCGAACGGCACCTGGCAAGCTGCGCGGTTTGTACGGCCCACCAAGCCGAGCTCGCGCGCATCCGTGGGGGCCTGCGCGCGCCCCTGCCTACCCTCAAGCCCTTGGAGCACCAACGGGCTCGGGCGGCGCTGTTGCGCGGTGCGGTAAGGCCGCAGGCGGTCCGCTCTACCCGGACGAGGATGGTCTTCGCCCTGGCCGCGGCTTTCGCCTGCATCGCTGTCGCGACGGTAGGCTTCGCCAAGGCCGGCTTAGGCGAGCGGGCGGCGGCGCTGCGCGCACCGGTCTCGCGCTCCGGAGCCGTCGCCGAGGCTGTGATCGCCCTGCACACGCGCGCCTTGTCTCAGACAACCACGCTCCGACCTTCCGCCGATGCGGTGCTCGATAGGAAGGTGGTCGACGGCACCGAGATCGTCACGCTGAGCGAGGGAGCCCTCGATCTGACCGTACGACCCTTGAGCGCGACGGAGCGCTTTTTGGTGCGCACGCCCGACGCCGAAGTGGAGGTGCGCGGCACCGCCTTCCGTGTGGAGGTTTTGGCCGGGACGATCCGCCGCGTGGCCGTCACCGAAGGCACGGTCGAGCTGCGTTATGCGGGCTTTTCCGCCAAAATTCCAGCCGGTGGCGTGTGGGTCGCCGACGAGAGGCAAGGTTTGGCCAAGGAGCCCACGGAGAGCAAGGTCGCCCCGCCAAAAACGGTTGCGGCGCGCAAGGTCGCGCTGCGACCGCCTACGCCCGAGGTCAACGAAGCGCCGCCGCCCTCCGAGCCCGTCGCGGTCAGCGAACCGAAGACCAAGCCCGACGGCCCCAGCGCGCGCGAGCGTGCGTCGCGCGATTTCGCGGACGCCATGCGTGTCATGCAGGCCGGTGACTACGCGGGAGCAGCCGAAAAGTTAGCGACCTTCTCCGAGTCTTACTCCGCCGACGCCAGGAGCGACGAGAGCGATTACCTCCGCGCCGTGGCCCTGGAGCGAGCTGGAAAAACGCAAGAAGCCGCCGCCGCAGCGAGGCGGTACCTCGACCGTCGTAAGGACGGCTCCCACCGCAACGAAGCCCAGCGAATCGCGGCCAACGCAGCCCCGAAGTAGGATCTCCTCACGCGGGTAGGCTCGGGGCGTTGACGAACGTCGATGGGTCGATCGATCGGGTGATGACTGGACAAAAAAGGACCGCCGGACAGGGAGCCTGCCCGGCGGTAGATGGGAGCTTTTTCTGGGTCAGTTGCTGGCTTCGACGCAATGAGCTTCCCCGCCGCCGTGTTTTCCGCCACCGGAAGGTCCGCCCGCGCTGACCTGGGTGTCGAGCGACTTGCAGATGGCGACCGCGATCGTCCCTTGGTTCGCCGCGTCGTTCGGATCGAGCACCGCGCCCGCGTCGTCGAGGAACCAAGCCGTCGGATCCACCGTCAACGACAGCACCGTCGGCGAGCTCGAATCGATGGTCACCTCACCGTCGGTGCCTTGCTCGGCCAGGAAGTGACCTTGGAAGGTGAAGGCCGCTTCCTTGTAGATGCCGTCCACCAAAATCGAGGCCCCGCTCGCGCGGAAGTCGTCGAAGCTGGAGTCGCTGACGTCCGTGTCGAGAGGCATGATCTCGAGCTCGGCGCCGCCGTATGTCCCGCTCGCGATGGTGCCCAGGCTCAGCTCGCGCCGCGCCCCGGTCGCCACCTCTTCCGCAGTCAGCTCGACGACGACGGGTCCGACGTCGGCGTCCGCGCCGTCCTTGCCACCTCCGGTGTAGCCCACCTTGGCGTGGGCGAGCAGCAAGCGCACGCGCGTGATCTCCAGATCCAGCGCGTTTGCCGCAGAATTTCCGGGGTCGATGGTCGGATCCGTCACTGCCAACGAGGCGGCGCGCGCCGCGTCCACGCTGGCGACATCCACACCGAGCTTCACTTCACCGGAAGAACACCCGACAAGCCCTACGAGGGCCGCCGTAGCCAATAGATGACGTGCCATGGGGAAGACTCCTTCTTGTGCGCTCGCGATCCAAGGTCCTTGTTTGCTAGCGACCTCCACCGCGGCTGCTCACTGTCACCTTGCCCCGCGTCTCCTCCTTCCTTCGGAATAAATCTGAAAATGGAAGATCACGGTCACGTGTTTTTCTTTCCGAAGCCCCGTGCACCGGGCGGGCAAGAGGACAGGTAGACGAGGAGATCAATCATGCACGACGAGATGGACCAAGGCCTGCCCCACGACCTCCGTACCCTGTTGCAGAAGCGCCCCAATCGCCGCAAAATGCTGGGATTTCTGGCGCTCGCCGGGATCGTCGGCTGTGGCGACAACGCCGAGGAGAGCAGCACGAGCGGCGGCGGCGCGGGCTCCACCAGCGCCGACACCACGAGCAGCACAGGCGCTACTAGCACCAGCTCCACGTCGTCCGGCGGCGGCTCCTGCGACAAGGTCCCCGAGGAGACGGAAGGCCCCTACCCGGGCGACGGCTCGAATGGCAAGAACGTGCTGACGATGAGCGGCATCGTGCGCAGCGACATCACGACGAGCCTCGACGGCGGCGCCACGGCGGAAGGCGTGCCCCTGACGGTCAAGCTGACCCTAGTGACCGCCGATGGTAGCTGCGCCCCCCTCGTGGGCTACGCCATCTACCTGTGGCACTGCGATGTGGACGGCAACTATTCCATGTACTCCGCCGCGGTGACCGACGAGACCTACCTGCGCGGTGTGCAGGAGACCGACAGCGAGGGCACCGTCACCTTCCAGACGATCTTCCCAGGCTGCTACGACGGTCGCTGGCCCCACATGCACTTCGAGGTCTACCCAAGCCTCGCCGAAGCGACCGACAGCAAGAACAAGCTAGCGACCTCCCAACTTGCCATGCCCGAGGCCACCCGCGATGAGGTGTACGCCACCTCGGGCTACGAGGCGAGCGTCACCAACCTTGGCAAGATCAGCCTGGCCACCGACAACGTCTTCAGCGACGGCGCGACCCAGCAAATCCCCAGCATTTCAGGCGCCGTGGGCAACGGTCTGAGCGCCAGCCTCGTCTTCGGTATCCAGGTGTAAAGCCGTTTGGGCGAGCGGAGCGCGCTCAGCTCCCCTCGTGAATTTTCAGGCCGGGGATGCCCTTCACAGGCGTCGTGTCTTGCACGAGCGTGCCCTCGATGTAGAGGTGCTTGAGCTTCGTCAGCCCGCGCAGCGGCCCGAGGTCTCGGACAGGGGTACCCTTCATCAGGATCATCTCCAGCTTGGTCAGCTTGGCGAGGGGCTCCAGGTTGGTTACTTCGGTCTGCTCGAACTGCAGCTCGGTCAGGTTGGTCAGTGACGCGAGCGGCGTCAGGTCCGAGACAGGCGTGCGCCCAAGGTCCAGCCGATCGAGCTTTTTCAACCCGGAGAGCGGCGAAAGGTCTTTCACCATGGTGATGCTGATGCGTAGCGACTCGAGCTGGGTCAGCGTCTTGATGGGGGTCAGGTCGTCCATCTTACCGGGCGCCAAATAGAGGCCCTTCAGCCCTGTAAACAGCGGAAACAAGCATGGATCGAGGGCATCGTTCTTCGGGGACTGGGACAGGTCGAGGGTCTTGACGCGGGACAGCTCGGTTCGCAAAACGGGCCCTTCGGGCTTTTGAAGCTGACGCCGGACCACCGTCTCCAGGTTGGGATCGTCGAAGGTGATGACGGCGTCTTTGCTGCACACCACGTCCTTCTTCGGGGCCGGAGCGGCCGCCGAAGCGGCGGGCGCGGGGGTCGGTGCCGCGGTCGCTGCGGGAGTGGCGGCGGAGGGCGCGGCCGACGGAGCGGCGGAGGGCGGCGGCGGGGGAGGCTCGTCGCAGGCCAGGAAGGTCAGGGAGACGAGCGTAGCGAGGGCGAAGAGCGGTCGCGGCAGGGCCATGGGGCGACGCTACACCAACTCGAACCGCACGCGGGGAGGGAAACGCCACCGCGCGCGCGCGGCTTGTCACGGCGGGTGGGCCCCGAGCGAAGGCTTGCGCATCCAGGGAGGCTTACCGGAGCCCTCGCAACGGCCCCTGTTCTCAAGCCCATCGAGCGCTGCCGCGAGGGACCATGTTGACGTTTTGGCGCGAGAAGTTTACGATTTGCACCCATGTCGGCCGGAAACGTAAATGCGACGATCGATCGCCTCCTGACCCAAAGGGGAAGCTTGTCCGCAGGGGAGCTCGCCGAGGCACTAGGAATCAGCCGGCAGGCAGCCCATCGACACCTTCGTGCCTCAGTAGAAGCCCGACGGTTGGCAAGGGAAGGTGCAGGGCGCGCGGCGCGCTATGTCCGAGACAAAGAGGCACCCGCCCGCTTCCGTTTTGCTCGCATCGGCCTCGCCGAGGACAAGGTGTGGGACGCGCTCAGCGAGCGATCTTCTGCCCTAGCAAGTCTTACAGGGGAGGTCAGCTCGATTTTCTACTTCGCGCTCACGGAGATGGTGAATAACGCCATCGATCACTCGGGGGCCACCGAGATCGAGGTGCTGATCGAGCCCGGCGAGGGTAGGTTGGCGTTCGAGGTCATCGACGACGGAGAGGGGATCTTCGAGCATGTACGCAGCAAGATGGGGCTCGGGAGCGCGCTTGAAGCCCTCCAAGAGATCTCCAAAGGCAAGGTGACTACCATGCCCGAGAAGCACACGGGAGAAGGCATCTTCTTCTCCTCGAAGATAGCCTGTCTTTTTGAGATCGAGAGCGGCGTTCTGCACTGGACGGTAGATAACACGCTGGGCGACATGGCCGTCGGAGCGGCGGCGCAACGCAAGGGCACGCGGGTGCGGTTCGAATCGACCCTCGTTCCGCGCCAGACCCTGGAGTCGCTCTTCGCCGAGTACACAGACGATCTGGCGTTCAACAAGACGCGAACCACCGTCCGCCTGTTTGCGATAGGAGCGCGGTTTGTGTCGCGCTCCGAGGCGAAGCGGCTGCTCCGAGGCCTCGATCGTTTTGAGCACGTAACGCTGGACTTCAAGGGTGTAGAGAGCATCGGTCAAGGCTTCGTCGACGAAGTGTTCCGCGTGTGGGCGCGCGAGCACCCGAAGGTCACGCTGGCGCCCGTAAACATGGTGGAGCCGGTGGCGTTCATGGTCCGGCGAGGGGGCGGGTGAGGGAGTAGCTCGCGGGGTTCCCCCCGACGGGTGCTGACCCTTGGGCGACCCCTCGGCGACCTCTCATCGACAGCGCCAAATACGCTGGCGGAATCGGTCAAGTAAAGGCAGTTTCGGTTACTGCTTCCGGCAGCTGGAGCGACACCGTGACGGTCACCGGCTCGTGGCGAAAAACGGACGGCACCATCGCGACGGGCGACGGTACAGCCACGGTTGCAGCGGGCAACTCGACCGTGGCGCTCACGCCGCCTTTCACGTCTGCACTGCTTTTGGCCGTGACCAACGTGGTGGCGGGCACCGGCATGAGCGCGGGCACCATTTACGCCGAGGCCGCGCGGCCGAGCGGGCGCACCAATCCTCCAACATGAAGCGTGACGCCGCCGGGCGCGCTACACTGAAGCGCCCGGCCGTTCGATGGAGGCCCCGATGTCGTTGCTACCGCCCGCTGCCCCGCCCGCCTGTCGTTTTCCACGCTGCCTAGCGCTTCTGGGCTGCTGGGCAGGTCTGACACTCGTCGTCGGCTGTTCCCCCGAGTCGGCCCACCTTACCGACCACGGGCCCACAGGCGTAGCGCTGGAAGCCGCCGTAGCCGAGCAATTCGGTCGGGTCGCGGCGCCGCTGTTGGAGCGCCCTTCGCATTTCACAATCAGCTTGACCGGTGACGAGTACATCAGTCCAACACCGACAGACTGGCAAAAGGGCCTGCTGGTCACGGTGCCCGTGAAGGCCGACGCTCCCGTTCGATTTCAAGCACCCGATGGCTTCACGTTGGATGTCTGGGACGACGGGCGCCGAGGGAAGGCGGAAGGCACGTCTCGGACAGTGACCTATGCGCGGGACGAGGGCACCGCCATCTGGAAGGCGGCCGACGGGTATGTGGAGCAATGGCTGTATTTGCCGGACGGCGTGACAGGGAGGGACGTGGCCAGCTACCTGTGGCAAGGTGGAGAGCCCCGGCAACACGGCCGCTC